>JANLRW010000231.1:0-9300 GCA_031361925.1 Sphingomonadales bacterium | reverse complement strand
TTTTCAAGCGTGCCAGCTGTTCGGCCCAAGGCAAGCCTTCGATCTCTGCCCAAGCCGGTTTGAAGCGGAAGGGGTGCGCCGTTCCCTGCCAAGCCATGATGACGCCGTTACCGCGCAGCGCGATCTGCGCGACGATATTTGCGCCATTGTCATTCTCGGCCGTCATCGAGGCGATCTGTTCCTCCAGCGGCATTTCCTTGGCGATGGATTGCAGCGCGGCAAAGGTCACCGGCAGCCCGGTCTCGCGGCTGAGCGCGCCCATCCAGCCGAACTCGTCCCATTCGCGCTTCATGTCGCTCGCCATTTCGAACACGCCGTAGCCAACGCGGCCCATCGCGCGGCCGATGCCGATCAGCTCTTCTTTGGTCGCGGTGGTGCCGGGGACGAGTTCGCCATCGACCGACTTGTGCAGCACCGTGCGCGAGGTTGAAAAGCCAAGCGCGCCTGCGCGGATGCCTTCCTCGACGATGCGCGACATTTCGGCGATGTCGGCTGGCGTCGGCACCGCGCCCGGCATCTCGCGATCACCCAGCACATAGGCACGCACCGCGCCGTGCGGTACGTGCGTCGCGACATCGATGGTGCGCGGACGGCGTTCGAGTGCATCCATATATTCGGGAAACGTCTCCCAATCCCAAGTCATGCCCTCGGCCAATGCGGTCCCGGGAATATCCTCGACGCCTTCCATCAGGCCGATCAGCCAGTCGTGCTTGTCGGGTTTCGCTGGAGCGAAGCCAACGCCGCAATTGCCCATGACGACGGTGGTGACGCCGTGCCACGATGAGGGTGCCATCTCGCTGTCCCACGTTGCCTGGCCGTCGTAATGGGTGTGGATGTCGACAAAACCGGGGGTGACGATTTTGCCGGTAGCGTCGATTTCCTCGCGGCCCGCGGTGCTGATATGTCCGATTGCGGTGATGACGCCGCCATCAATAGCGACATCCGCAACAAATTGCGGCGCGCCCGTGCCGTCCACTATGGCTCCACCGCGAATGACCAAATCGTGCATCTCGATTCTCCTCTGTCCTTAAACGAAGAGTATCAGACTTAATCGTGCGGTTAAAGCTTACTCGGCAGGCTGGACTTCGCCGCCTTTGCGCAAGCGGTTTCCGGCAAGCCTGCGCAGTGCGGCAAAGAAGCGCGGAACCGCCGCGTTACGCTGCATCCATTCGGCATATTCGGCATAAGCCGGGTCCGCCCCCAGATGCTTCTCTTCGGTCTTGGCGCGCCAGTAATATATCCCGCTGACCAATGCGAGGATCGCACTGTTGCGGATCATGTCGGCGGTGCTGCCGGTGGTGACAAGGAACGGCATCGTTGCCAGCCACCAATAGCTGTTCTTGGCCAGATAAGCGGGGTGCTTGCTCCACGCATAAGGCCCGTGCGTCAATATGCCCCGATGTGTGAGGTTTGAGAAACGCAGCCCGAACGCCACCGTCGCCCAAGCATAAATTCCGGTGAGCAGTACCAACATGCCGCCCCAAATCCACAGCAACACCGTCTGCCCTTCAAACCAGTATGCCCAGTCGCTGGTGCCGATATGATAATCGAGCGGCCCACCATTGTTCATCATGATGAACGGCGGATAGCACATCAGCGCCGCGACCCAGCCCGCGAGATACGGGTTCGCGGTGCGGATGTGCGCGTCGAGCGGCTTCATCGTCAGCATGTAGCCGACAGTGGCGAACTGCACGTCGACGAGGAACATCGCGGTGATCAGCGCATTGGCCAACCACACCGGATTGGTCGCGACCTCGGCGAAATCCAAGTTGACAATGTCGCGGAAACCGCCGGGCACGATCGAGATCATGAAGGCGAGGAAAAAACCCTTCACCGTCCAGCTACGCAGATGGTGGAATATCTCGTGAGCATCCCAATCCGCGCGCCCCGATATCCATGCGCCCAGATGCCACGCGCCATCACGCGGGTTGACCAGATAGCGGTCGAGCCAGACAATATAAGGCACCGAAGCGATGACCAGCGGAATGACCGCGGCTTGGAACATCTGCATCGAGAACAGATAATTGCCGTCCCAGTAGAACCGGCACAAAGCATAGATGCTGGCGATCACCGCCCAGGTCGCCCAAAGCCCGGCGATCTTGATGATGCTGTCGTCGAGCACATCCGCGACGGCGCGTTTGAGGCTCCAGTCGATGCCCGTCGAGGGTCGCCGGTGCACCTTGTCCACCAGCAGCGACCACAACACCATAGGCAGCCCGCAAAAGACGAGCGAAACGAGCGCCGAATAAGGGCCATCGGCCAGAGCGGGCCAATCGGGATATCCCAACGCGGCACCAATGTTGCCAAAATTGCGGGCGATGATGACAGCCAGCGCCAGCCCGAACAGCCCGCACAGACCGACAGCAGTGCTGACGGCGGACACAGGCCGGGGATCGGCGGCTTTGACTTCGGCGTTGCTCACAGCCGCTTGGTTAGCGCAAATTGGTTAAGAAAACGGGCACTTCAGACCCGCATCGCGACCCATACAATTAGCCAAGCAGACGGCAAAAGCAGTGCTTGCGCCAGCAACGTTCCTGCTACGCGGCTCATCGACAGCCAGACGATTGTGCGCCGGTAATCGGGTTCGCTCACCCGCCCCTCGACCACATCGTCGGTCATCACCGATAATTGCGGGTCGATGAGGACAAAAAGCAAAATCGTCGCAAAACCGTTGACGACGGCGGACAACTGCGATGCGGTCACGCGAAATTCGGGGTAGAGATAGCCTGCATAGAGCGATGCAATAACGCCCACCGTCAGCAGCGCCTGCGCCACCACATTCATCGCGATCACGCGCCAAGACAGCACCGTCGGTTTTTTAAGCGCGCTCGCGTGGCTGCGCTTGGGCAAGGTTACCGCCTTTGTGACAACGCGTCTGCCCGTTGGCGTAAACGCGCTGAACAGCAGTTTCACGACCGAGCGGTGTTTGTGAAATTCACCGATCGCTGCCGCAAACCAGCGCTGCACCGTTGGCACCATCAGTGCGCCAAGAACCGTCGCAATGGTCGCCGAAAACAGCACCAGCCGCAAATCCCACAACAGCCGCTCGCCAGTCCCGTTGACGATGCCATTTTCGATCCGCTTGGCAAGAAACGGCCCGAGAAAGCTGTTCGACGTGCGCGATACAAGCACGAGCACATTGAACAGCGCAAAGCTAAGCGCGATCTTGCGGGTGCGCACCCCGGCGATCCGCGCGGCGTAAGCCAGTGCGCCGATCAGGTGAATGACCAGCGTCAACAGACAGATATTGAACAGCGGCCAATCCATATTGATTCCCTTAAACTCCGCACATCAATTTGGCGAGACCGGGGTTGTTAGGACCAAGACCTAACTCGCAAGAATGTTGATCGAAAATGCAATCACGCCAATGTTAAACACAAACGCCGCGATGCAGTGAAAGATAACCACCTTGCGCCATTGACCATCGGTAATGGCGACGTCGGAGGTCTGGAACGTCATGCCCAGCGTGTAAGCAAAATAGACGAAATCCCAATAATCGGGAGACTTGGTCGTGGGGAACTCGACCCCGCCACGATCCCCGCCGCCACGGCTGTCGTCATAATAAAGATGCGCGTAATGGATCGCATAAATCATATTGGAAAAACACCACGCGATGGCCAGTGTGACTATCACCAACGCAACTGCTAACCGGTCTGGCGCTTGGCGCTGCGTCAGTTCAGTCGCGACGGCGGTCAGGATCGTCATCATGGTGATGGCAGTGAGTGCCAGCAGCAATATCCGGTCGGCATCCTCTGGCTTGGCCTTCTCGCGGATGCCCGCTGCATCAAGACGAAAGAGCGGTGGCAAAGTGGCCGCATAACCTAAAGCTGCGAGATCAAAGCCTGCCATAATCGCCTGATACCATGGCAGCCACAGGCCGAAAACCGCCGCTGATGCACATAGCAAGAGAAACAGGCCGTAGCGCCAAGGCATGAACGACGCCCCGGCGGGTCTTGCCGCCACCTTATTTGCCACGCTGACCCAATAGTCGCAACCGAAGCGCATTCAGCTTGATGAAACCCGCCGCATCCTTCTGGTCATATGCCCCTGCATCATCCTCAAAGGTCACAACCTTTTCGCTATACAGGCTATTTGGCGATTTACGCCCAACCACGCTTGCCAACCCCTTGTAGAGCTTGAGGCGAACTGTGCCGGACACTTGCGTCTGGCTGTGGTCGACGGCGGCTTGCAACATCTCGCGCTCGGGCGAGAACCAGAAGCCATTATAGATGAGTTCTGCATATTTCGGCATCAGCTCGTCTTTCAGATGCGCAGCACCACGGTCCAACGTAATGCTCTCGATCCCGCGATGCGCGCGGGCGTAGATTTCGCCACCGGGGGTTTCATACATGCCGCGTGACTTCATGCCGACGAAGCGGTTTTCGACCAGATCGAGCCGCCCGATGCCATGCTTGCGGCCCAGATCGTTGAGCGCGGCGAGCAAGGTCGCTGGCGACATCGCCTCGCCGTTCAAGGCGACACCATCGCCCTTTTCGAAGTCAACGGTGATATATTCGGGCGTATCGGGCGCGTCTTCGGGATTTACCGTGCGTGAGTAGACATAATCAGGGGTTTCGTCCCACGGATCCTCAAGCACCTTGCCCTCGGACGAGGTGTGCAGCAGATTCGCATCGGTCGAAAACGGGCTTTCGCCGCGCTTGTCCTTGGGCACTGGAATCTGATGCTGTTCGGCCCATTCGATCAGGCGCGTGCGGCTGGTCAGATCCCACTCGCGCCACGGAGCAATGACCTTTATGTCGGGGTTCAGCGCATAGGCCGAAAGCTCGAACCGCACCTGGTCATTGCCCTTGCCGGTGGCACCATGGGCAATAGCGTCGGCACCGGTTTCGCGGGCAATCTCGACCAACCGTTTGGAAATCAGCGGCCGCGCAATCGAGGTGCCGAGCAGATAATCGCCCTCATAGCGCGCATTGGCGCGCATCATCGGAAAGACGAAATCGCGGACGAATTCCTCACGCAAATCGTCGATATAGATGTTGTGCTCGGGCACGCCCATCAACACTGCTTTTTCGCGCGCTGGCCCAAGCTCCTCGCCCTGCCCCAGATCGGCGGTGAAGGTCACCACCTCGCAAGCGTATTCGACCTGCAACCATTTCAGGATGACGCTGGTGTCGAGGCCGCCCGAATAGGCAAGAACGACTTTTTTGACCGAATCTTTCATTTAGGCTACTTTCCCGGCTGGTTCGTCGCCGCGCGGCTAGCAGTCTGAACCGGCGGCGGCAAGGCGATAAGCGGGTGCAGGGAGGAGACTGGGCATGGCGAAATATGAGCTGAAAACCAAAGCGACGCCGGTCAGCGTGGATGAATTCATCGAGGCAGTCGCCGACGAACGACAACGCGAAGATGCGCGAAAAATTGCCATTATGATGCAGCGCCTTTCCGGGTGCGAGCCCAAGATGTGGGGTCCGTCAATCATCGGCTTTGGCCAATATCACTATCAATATGACAGCGGCCACGAAGGCGACATGGCGCGCATCGGCTTTTCGCCGCGCAAAGGGAATACCGTGTTATATATCACCGATGGTTTTAGCGGCCATGCCGAACTGATGACCCGGCTCGGCAAATACAAGACCGGCAAGTCTTGTCTCTATATCAAGCGGCTGGCTGATATCGACGAGGCGGTGCTGGAACAGCTCTGTGCCGGTTCGCTGGCATGGATGGCGCAGAAATATCCAGAGTAAGCGCGTAACCTTCAGCGCTTGTTTGGCGAACCTCAAATGCGGACAGGGTTTAACTCCCTTTTTCCCTGTCCGAGCCAGATGAGGATATCGTGATGAGAATAGCATTCGCAGGCTGCGCGCTGACGCTTTCGATATTGCTGGCCAGTTGTCAGCAATCTCCCTCGATCACCAACGATGCGAACGCCGCAACGCCGTCAGCCGCAAAATCCGGTGCGTCGGGTCCGGTCGTGGTGGAACTGTATCAAAGCCAGGGCTGCTCGTCCTGCCCGCCCGCCAATGCTGCGCTCAACGCAATTGCCGACCGCGACGACGTGATCGCGCTCAGCTTTGCCGTGACCTATTGGGACCGCTTGGGCTGGAAGGACATTTTCGCCGATAAGGCCTATACCCAACGCCAATATGATTATGCCGGTTCGTTCGGTAACGCCAATGTCTACACGCCGCAGATCGTCATCAACGGCAAGCAGGAGCTCACCGGGATCAAGCGCGGCGAACTGGCAAACGCCGTATCGGCGGCAAAGCCATATACGGGCGGTCCGGTGATCATAGACAAGAAGACGGCGGTCAGCATCGGCAAAGCAAGCGGCACGGCCAAAGTCTGGCTGGTCCGATATGATCCGCGTGTCCAGAATGTGGCGGTTCGCTCTGGCGAAAATGGGGGCCGAACGCTGCCGCACAAAAACATCGTGCGGTCGCTCGAACGTCTGGGTGATTGGAGTGGCGCGACCGCTAACTATCCACTGTCAAAGCCTGCCAATGCCGCTTGGAAATCAGTAATTCTGGTCCAGAGCAAAAAAACCGGCGAGATCATTGCCGCCAAACAGCTTTAGGGCGCGATACGGGATTATCTGATCATTATTCCGCTGGCAGAAACTCGGCAGTTTTTCCGCGTCCTTGCTGGCGCAGACGGAATGCGCGGCGCTGGCGCATGGTTCGCACCAACAGCCACGCCGATACCGCGATAACCACCGCTCCTATCGAAACAGCAACCAAAACCCTGATTTCCATGAACAACCACATCCAAAGCTTCCGGCCTAAAAGGCTGACGATCCCCTGCCACGGAGGGTGTAAATAAGCTGACACAAAGTTGCAATAATATTTGCGGTGAACGGAATATTTACGCTGAACTTTGTGTGGTCAAACGGCGCTCGCCAATGCAAGGCTGTCCGGCGACATAATGATTGGATGCCCGCCATCCACCAACAAGCAGTCGCCGACCGCAACCGTTTCGCCGCCAACCGATATGTGTCCCGCCACCGGGGCAATCCAGACCTGCCCCGGACCGGGGACGACAAAACCATGGTCGCGCTCTGACAACAGCCACAGCCGGAAATGCGGACCGTCAACCAGCTGCTTGCCGCCCCCTGTGCTGCCTGATCGCGGATCGGCATAAGTCCGCGCGTCCGATACCGCTACCGCATCGTCCAGATGCAGCGCGCGCGGTCGACCATAATCATAGAGCCGGTAGGTGATGTCGGCATATTGCTGGACCTCGACCAGCGTGATCCCTGCGCCAATGGCGTGCACGGTGCCTGCAGGAATGTAGAAATAATCACCCGCCTTGACCGGTTTCCAATCCATCAATTGCTCGATCTCGCCCGAGAGCGACGCTTCACGCAACTGCGCTGCATTCAAAGGCCGCTGCGTCCCCATACCCAGCACCGCGCCCGGCTCGGCACCGACGATATACCAGCACTCCTCCTTGCCCGACGGCATTCCGCGTGCTTGCGCCTGCGTGTCATTGGGGTGAACCTGAATCGACAGCTTTTCCGAGGTGAATAGCCATTTGACCAGTATCGGCAATGTCTGTGATCCGGCACCGTCATACCAGATTTCGCCAATGCGGCGCCCACCCATATCGCCGAATGTTTGCGGGATATCGGTGCGGCCCCAAGGCTTTTCGACCAGATGTTTGCTCAATTTCATGACCTATCGCCTATCAGCAATTAAACGCTTTTGCACCGCACAAACTATCGCTAGGAAAGCGGCAATAATAGAACTTCTCCCCGGGCATAAGGGTCCGAACCAGCTAAATGCGCCTTCGAGGTTTGAGGCCATTTTGCGCAGTGCAAGGCGGCGAGCGCTGGGCATAGTGGTTCTATGTCCGAGCTTGCCAACGTAGCAATGGGCAAAATGGGTCAAATCCGATGGACGCCAAAATGGCTTCGATCTCGTATCAAAATACGCTGGCAGGCAGAATAACTGCCTTACTGCGCGCATTTTGCTCCGATATCATCGCCATTTTGACGCCTCGAAGGCGCATTTAGCTGGTTCGGACCCTAATTTCACTGGAGCCAAAATAATGACCGAATATGTGACCCGCGCCGGCCTGCAAGTTGCAGAAGAGCTGGCGTCGTTTGTCGAAACCCACGCGCTTTCCGGAACCGGGATTGCCGTCGATCATCTGTGGCAGGGTTTGGCCGATATCCTCTCGCAGTTCGTGCCGCTGAACCGGGATTTGCTGGCAAAACGCGATGCAATACAGGCGCACATGGATGCGTGGCATAAAGCCCATCCCGGGCCGATTGCCGACATGGAAGCGTATCAGGCGTTCCTGCGCGAGATTGGCTATCTCGTGCCTGAGCCCGCGCCCTTTGCCATTGGCACCCAGAATGTCGATGCCGAGATTGCGACGATGGCTGGGCCGCAGCTGGTGGTGCCAAGCCTCAATGACCGTTTCGTGCTGAACGCCGCGAACGCGCGCTGGGGCAGCCTGTATGATGCACTGTACGGCACCGACGTCCTCGACGCAGCCCCAGCCCGCCCCGGCGGTTATGACGCGTTACGCGGCGCGGCGGTGGTTGCGGCGGCCAAAGAGTTTCTCGATTCCGCCGTGCCGCTCGAAAGCCGATCATGGGCCGATCTGGGCGATCCTACCGTCGGCATCGCGATCAAAAACCCCGCACAATATGTCGGCAGGGGCACGCATGGGCGGCTATTCTGCAATAACGGCCTGCACATCGAGGTGATGTTCGAGCCGGACCATCCGGTAGGCAAAACCGACCCGTCGGGAATCTCCGATGTCATATTGGAATCGGCACTGACCACGATCATCGACCTCGAAGATTCGGTTGCGGCAGTCGATGCCGAAGACAAGGTCGCGGCCTACACCAACTGGCTCGGACTGATGCGCGGCGATCTGGTCGCATCGTTCGAAAAAGGCGGGCGGACGATGACTCGCGCGCTTGATGCCGACCGCGAATATGACGGCGTGACGCTCGCTGGCCGCAGCCTGATGTTTGTGCGTAATGTCGGGCATCTGATGACCAACCCGGCGGTGCTTTTGCCCGACGGTAGCGAAGCACCAGAAGGCATATTGGACGCGCTGTTCACGTCGCTGTGCGCGATGCACGACCTGATGGGGCTAGGCACGCACCGCAACAGCCGTGCAGGCAGCATCTATATCGTGAAACCGAAAATGCACGGTCCCGAAGAAGCCGCGTTCACCAACGACCTGTTCAACGCGGTTGAGGATGTGCTGGATCTGCCGCGCCATACGATCAAGGTCGGCGTGATGGACGAAGAACGCCGCACGTCGGCCAATCTCGCCGCTTGCATCCATGCCGTCAAAGACCGTATCGTCTTCATCAACACCGGC
>JANLRW010000224.1:0-3068 GCA_031361925.1 Sphingomonadales bacterium | reverse complement strand
GCCTTGTCGGCTGGCGTATCTTTGGTCGGCGCGATCACTTTGACCGCTTCGTCCTCCAGCGTGACCGACAGGCCAAGCCCGCCATATTCGCCGTCGATCTGCGTTTGCAGATTGTTGAAATCCGATTTGTTGAGGAAACCGCTGTGCGGATCGAGGCTGGCGAGCATCCCCTGAATAGCACCTTCCATCAATTGCTTGTCTTCGACCTTGTCGACATAGCTCATCTTGACGCGTTTGTAGACCGCGAGGAATTCCTCCAACTCTTTGAATTGGTCGGCAGACGGCTGCGCTGCCGGCCGCTGCGTGCTTTGCGCCAGTATCGCGGTGGCGGGCAAAGCCGCAACCAATGCAATCGCGAAACTTGATTGAAGCAGCCGGTTTTTCATGGACGCAGTCCTAATCTGTTATCTTAAGCCGATTCGTATAACCGGACCATTGCTATGGTGAAAGCATGTTTACCACGAAAGCGGTGTGGCGCTCGATTAGCGACCTGGGGTCAGGACCCTAGCTGACCAAAGCGGCGATATCCATCACCCGGCCATTGCGCCGCAGTTCGAGCGTGATTTCGGACCGGTCAGCCCGAGTTTGCCCCAGTGTCGCGCCTTGGCTGACGGCTGTGCCCTTGGCGACATTCAGCGACGCAAGATTGGTCACCAATGTCGTCCAGCCGCTGCCATGTTCGATGATGACAATCTGTCCGAAGCTGCGGTAATTCCCCGCATAGGTAATCCGGCCAGCCGCCGGAGCGGCAACCGCCGAAGATGGTGGCAGCGCCAGCCGAAGCCCGCGTTCGCGGTAACCCGTCGGATTGAGCTCGTTGAATCCAAAAACCAGATTGCCGCCTCCGGGGATTTTATAGGCACCGCTGCCGGACCGGCGGACAGGTGCCGCGCCGGCCCTTAACACCGGGCCGTCGAGCGCCGCCAATGCCGCTGCTTTCTCGCCGCTCAGCCGCAGCGTGTCGATATTGGCGACGATATCGCGCGCGCGCTCCCCTTGCGCAATCGCCTGTTCGAATTCTATTGCGGCATCGGCGCTAAAATCGCCAGCCCGCCCGCGCGCGTCGCCCTCCAATTTGGCAAGCGACGCACGACGGCTTTTCAACCGCATTCGCGCATCGTCGAGCGATTTGAGCGCAACCAGTTCTTGAGACCGCAGTTCATTTTGCACCGCGATTTGTTGGCGCAGCGCCCCTGTTCTCCGGGCTATTTCAGGCTGCACCGTCGCCATCACCGCGCGCAGATGGATGTAATCGGCGCGCTGCCCGGGTTGGGCCATCATCAATGCGGTTGGCCGCCCTGTCATTTGCTGAAGCGCTGCGTTCAGCCGAAGCACCGGCTCGCTTTCCTGCCCCAGTTGTGCGCGCTGCGAACGCTGGCGGCGGCTGATGATCGCGATACGTGCATTGGCGGCTTCGATCTGTGCGGCAGCGGCGTCCATTTCGGCCGAAAGCACCGCGCGTTGTGCGACAATCCGGTCGGCAGCGTTGGCGGCGTTGCTCGCCTCCTGCCGCAAAAATTCGCTGCGCCGCTCGGCCTTGGTCGCTTTGACCTTGGCATCACGCAGCGCCTGTTGCTGCGCATCCAGCGATGGTGCGCTTTGCGCCATCAAGCCACCTGCCACGGCCAATGGTGTTAATACGAGCACAGAAAGAATGAGCCAGAATTTCACGTCCCTATCCTTCACGATGATAGGGGTGGTTGGCAATGATTGATGTGGCGCGGAACAATTGTTCGGCGAGCATCGCGCGCGCCATCAGGTGCGGCCATGTGGCTTTGCCGAACGCAATAAGCTTATCCGCTCCCGCCCGCTCGACATCTCCGAAGCCGTCTGCGGCTCCGATCAGGAAGCGCACCTCGCGCACTCCGTCGTCGCGCCAGCGTTCGAGAAGCCGCGCGAGTTCGATTGAACTCAGCTGTTCGCCCTTTTCATCGAGAATAACGGTTTTGTGAGGGCTGTCGGGAGCTGGCAGTTCACCGCCCCTTCCCCGGTCAGGACCATCGGGCAATTCGCTATGCTTGGTCGGCCAGCTAATCCGTTTCAAATAACGGTCGACCAAATCAGCTTCGGGCGAACGCCCAATCTTGCCGCGCGCGATGATATGCAGGCGCATTGCCATGTGCGCGGCGCCTTAATTTAGGCTTGTGCGACTTCGGGTGCGTCGCCAAATGCCCACATCCGTTCCAGATTATAGAAGCTGCGCACTTCGGGGCGGAAAAGATGGACGATTACGTCCTCGGCGTCGATCAGCACCCAGTCGGCGCTCGGCAAGCCTTCTATCCGTGAATGGCGACCGGCCTGTTTGATCCGCTCGGCCAGTTTCTGCGCCATCGACGCGACCTGACGCGACGAGCGGCCGCTGGCGACCACCATATGGTCGGCGATGTTGCTTTTGCCTTCGAGCGGGATGGTCACGACGTCTTGCGCCTGATCATCATCAAGTGACTGGAGAATGAGGGCATGGAGCGCGTCGGGGCTCAATGTCGGTCCTTTGGCCTTGGTGGATGTCGCGGCTGCCATATTAACAGGGGGCGAGACGGATGCGGTGTCGATCAAGTTTGCTCCTTAAAGCACGATGTTGCGGGTAACGCCGTCACGCGTTCCCTGCTTACTGCTGCGTTGATACCAAGTTGGGTCGGCGCGGCGAAGTGCGGTTGCCGATCGCGGATCTGGACGAAAGCGCATAAAGACAAGCGCTGGCGTACTCCACTTTGTCCAGTGATGACACTGGTCCTGACGCCGGACGAACCGTCTGAACCAAGCCATTGCGGGACCCGCAATCGCTTTCGTGTCATAGCCGGGTCTGGCGATAACTGCAATCGGCATCATCCGCGCGATCGCTCGCCATTGCCGCCAGTGATGGAATTGCAACAGATTGTCTGCGCCCATGATCCAGACGAAACGGGTTTTGGGGTAGCGAGCGACAATTTTGCGCAAGGTGTCGGCAGTGTACACCGTGCCCAATTCGCGCTCGATCGCGGTGGCTTTAATCCTGCTACGCCGCGCCTGCTGTTTTGCCGATGCGAGCCGCGCGGGCAATGACGCCATATCCTTTTTGGGCTTCAACG
>JANLRW010000204.1:0-7533 GCA_031361925.1 Sphingomonadales bacterium | reverse complement strand
GCCAATGATGCTTATGGCGCAGACGGCGGGCGTATCCTGTCAATCACAGTAGGTGCGACTACCTACACATGGGACGGGGCGTCGAGCATCGCTGTTTCGGGCGGTGGAACAATTGCCGGGTCGAGCCTGAACGCCATTGTGACCCCTATGGGTGGAGCGCTGACGGTTAACTTTGCGACCGGGCAATATAATTACCAACCGCCAACACCGATTACCGTTACCGCGACCGAAGTCTTTTCTTACACCCTCGTTGACAAGGACGGTGATACAGCGACGGCTGCGCTGTCTGTCACGATTACTGCGGCTATTCCGCCGGTCGCGCTTGATCTAGACGGAGACGGTGTCGAGTTTGTCTCAAGTGCTGCCGGTGTCCACTTTGATTACAACGGCGACGGTGTTGCCGAATCCACCGCATGGGTGGGCCCCGATGACGGACTGCTTGTCCTCGACAAAAACGGCGATGGCAAGATTACCGACGGATCGGAGCTTGTGTTCGGTTATGGCGGGATGTCCGATCTCCAAGGGCTGGCGGCTAACTATGACAGCAACCATGATGGCAAACTCGATGGAGCCGACGCCGCATTTTCCAAATTTGGAATATGGCATGACGCCAACAGCAACGGGATAACTGACCCGGGCGAATTGCAATCGCTTGCGCAGGCTGGAATTACCAGTATTTCACTTGTTTCCGATGGACGCAGCTACGTCACGGCGGACGGTCAGGTGATGGTCCGAGGCGAATCAACCTTTATGCGGGCTGACGGAAGCACTGGACGGCTGGCAGATGCGTCGTTTGCGACTAATTTTGCGAACGATCAACAACGTGCCCTCGCCGCCGCAAACAATGGCCTTTCGGGTGCATTGTTGGCGGCTGGTCTTGTCACCGCGCTACCACTTGCTGCCCGAACACCGGAAGTGACGCTTTCGGAAAATCCTCTATTGTCCGCAGACCAAACAGACATAGCCAAACAAATGGTGAGGCCGATCAGCGTGGAGCGCGAAGACGGACCAGGCTTTTTACTAAACCAGAGCGCTACCCATCCGGATTCCCGGACTGCAGACATGCCATCCGAGCCGAAATATTTTGCCGGCGATGAGCATTTGACCACGACCGAGGTCGAAAAGGTTGAAGCGGCTCCGGGGGTTTCGGCACTGCTTCAAGCCGTCGATGTCGATCCGGTTCATCATGCCCAGCACGGCGGTTCCTTTGCCACTGCTAACGACCAGACGCTTATCATGCCGACCTCACAGCCGGAGGGTGGCGATGCTAATGCTGATCAGATCAAGGATATCATTTCTGGCGCAATCGAAGGGCCGACGGTCGATATGGACGCATTGTTGGGCGGCGAGGTTGCTGCCGAGCGGGTCCTACCGTTGATCCAGCTTCACGGCGGTCCTGCCGAAGGTTTCCTTGCTGAAGCCGGTATGCACTCGCTTGGTAACCTGTTCATGCCGGACATGGCTGACCAACATCTTATGGCGCAGATGGACCATGTGGCAGCCACGGGACATGTGTGAGCCACAAACACTGGCAGACGAATAGATAGAAAAGGGGCGCAACCCGTTAACCCAATACGACACAGAGTAACCATAATCCTGACCATTCGACTTTTGGTTGATTGACAAAAAAACAGGGGAAGTATCATGCAGAGAGTCCATATCGTGAGAGCATTGTTGGCAGCCACCGCACTGGTTGCAATACCCGGTAATCTAACGGCAGAGCGTCTTGAACTAAAGACGGCCGTGGAAACCGCGATGCAAACGCATCCCGAGATCAATCAGGCGGTTGAGAACAAGACGGCGATCGAATTTGAACGCGAACAGGCACAAGGCCTTTTCCTACCACAAATATCGGTTGAAGGGTCGGTGGGCATTCGCCGCCTTGAAAATGCCACGCGCAAATCACTCGGCATCGCCAATCAGGAACTCTACCCGATCGAAGGCGGGCTGCGGGTCAGGCAACTATTATATGACGGCGGCGCGCGGAGTAACGAAGTAAAGCGTCAGGCATCACGGACCGATGGTGCCGCATTCCGGGTCGAGGAGCGCGCACAATTTGTTGCGTTACAGGTGTCACGCCAATATCTGGATTACCTGTTGCAACAGCGGATTGTTGCAGCGTCGGAAGACAACATCGCTTTCCACAGCAAGCTTGTGGGCGATCTTCGCGAAGGCGTATCCAAAGGGTCTATCAGCATTGCTGATCAACAACAGGCCGAAGAGCGCCAACAGGCAGCGCGCGCGCGATTGACCGAGGCCAATCAGGATTTAGTGAACACCGCAGCATCATTTCGCACGCTGACCGGGCTTGACTTGATCGACGGGGCGGCATTGCCGCCATCGCTGGCAGACAGCATCCCGGCGACGCTTGAAGCATCACTCATCCGCACGCGTGAGCAAAACCCACGCATCCGGGAGGCGCAAGCCGACCTTGATGCGGCACATGCGGTGGTGACCAAAGCAAAGTCTGAGATGGCACCTACGCTGTCGTTGGAAGGTAATGCCAGGATTGGTGATGATATCGACGGCTTTCGGGGTCAGACGAACGACTTGCAGGGCGGCCTTGTGATGCGCTGGGATATTTTTAGCGGCGGTATCAAACGGGCCAAGGTTCAAGAGATGTATCGCCGGGAACGCGAAGCGCTATTTCGGCTGGAACAGATGATGCGCGAAGCCGAGGAGGACGCACGCGTCGCTTGGAACACTTGGGATAGCCAAGGCAAACTGGTCAAAGAACTCGACCAGCAAAGCCAGGTTTCGGATGAATTATTGCGTTCCTATCGTGCGCAATTCAATGTCGGACGGCGCTCACTACTTGATGTGCTAGATGCGCAAAACACCCGCTATAATGTGCAGGTTCGGGCAGAAACTGCAAGATTTGCCCAGTTTTTTGCCGAGTTCAAAGTTCTGGCAGCTCAAAATTCGCTGCTCCAGGCGATGCAGGTCGAACCGCCAAAATCTGCGCAGGCGACTGCGCGTGCGCGGTTCCAAGTCGAGTCCGCACCACCCATAAATAGTGAAGCCGTGCGGGAACCAAAATGACGGCTCTAGGCGAGCAACTAAGCGCGCGCCGTTGGGCGGGGCCGGATCATCAAATGGACTTTGCAGCATGGACTGCATGTCCGGTCCAAGGCGACGAGCTGCTTGATTGCGTTTCGAAGATCGCAGATATATTTGAACGCCCTTATTCGGAAGCGCGGATCAAACAGGGTCTGGCGCTAGACGATGATGGGATGGTTCCTGTTGACCAGCTAGACCACGCGCTAGAAAGGGTGGGCCTGCGCTGTGAGCCGTTAAGCCGTTCGCTGGGCGCGTGGAACTCGCATGACGTTCCTGCGGTGCTCTGGCTAACGACCGGTCGGCCTATAGTCTTGAAGTCTCTCGACGCAGACAGCTGCACGCTGTTGCTGCCCGGCCAAACTGCCGAAGTGCACGTTAATCGTAAGGAACTGGAAGGCGTCTGTTTGGGTCAAGGCATGATCGTCCGACACAATCCGGCCATGGAAAGCGCGCGCGAGCGGCCCTGGGACAAGGTAAAGAAGGCCCACTGGTTCTGGAGCGAAGTCTGGGAAGAGCGAGATCAATATCTTTATGTGATGCTCGCGTCCCTGCTTATCAACTTGCTGGCGTTTGCACTGCCATTATTCACGATGAACGTTTACGACCGCATTATTCCCAATAAAGCGGCGACCAGTTTGTGGGTGCTGGCAATGGGTGCGGTCTTTGCGATTTCCGTGGAATATAGCCTGCGATTGGCCCGCAGCCGACTAATTGACGAGGTTGGTCGAGGCATTGACGCCAGGCTTTCTCAACGCTTGCTCGACAAAGTGCTAAATTTGCCGCTCGCAACGCGGCGCGGCAGCACTGGCGCGCTTGCGCGGCGAGTGACTGAATATGAGCAGGTTCGTGATTTCTTCGCTTCTACTACCGTGGTGCTGGTCACTGATATATTGTTTCTGTTTGTTTTCATTGCGTTGATTTCAGTACTTGGTGGCTGGCTGGCCGTCATTCCATTGGTGGCAATTGTCACAATGTTTACGATGGGCTGGATATTACAACGGGCGATGAGCACGGCGGTGGCGGACGCGCAGGCAGATGCCAGCCTGTTACAAACCACGCTGTTCGAGGCAATTGGTAGCTTGGAAACGGTAAAAGCATGTCGCGCAGAAGGACGGATGCTTGGGAAATGGCGTCGCTTTTCGAATTCGAACGCGTTTACCCAGGAAAAAATGCGAAAGCTGACTGCGACCGCGGTCAATCTAGCTACCATGTGTCAGCAGGGCACCAACATCGCGCTGATTATTGGCGGATTTTACCTGTTTAATGCCGGCACCATCTCGATGGGCGCGATTATTGCCATCGTCATGCTCGCGGGCCGTTCGCTTGCACCGGTCGGGCAACTTGCTTTCTTGATGACGCGCGGGCGGCAGGCGTTTGTGACGCTAACCAGTCTGCAATCGCTTATGGAGCAGGACGATGAACGTGAAAAAGGCAGCCAGTCTATCACACCGCAAATCCGCCAAGGTCGTCTGCAACTTGAGCATGTCGGTTTCAGTTACCCCGAGGCAGGCCGCGAAACTCTTGTCGATATCAATTTGTCTATTGAGCCCGGTGAGCGTGTTGGCTTAATCGGGCGTGTTGCCTCCGGAAAATCAACGCTGGGCAGGGTAATTTGTGGCCTATACGATCCGACGGCAGGCAGCTACATGATTGACGGCCTTGATAGCCGTCAACATCACCCACATGAGATCCGCGCAAACTTGAGATATGTCGGCCAAGATGCCGAGCTATTTAGCGGTACGGTGCGCGAAAATCTGCTGGTGGGTGCGGTGCAAGCAAGCGACACGGATATTATTGATGCTGTAATGAAATCAGGTGCCGATGGCTTTTTGGGACGCGATGCAACCGGCTTTGACTTCCATATCGGGGAGCGCGGTGCGCGGCTTTCGGGCGGACAACGCAGCTTTCTTGTCTTGGCGCGTGCGTTGATGGACCCGTCGCGGCTGCTATTCCTTGATGAACCGACAGGTGCCATGGATACCCAAACCGAGAAGTTGTTTGTGGACCGGTTGCAGTCCGCAGTTCCGCCCGGACAGACGCTTATCATTTCGACGCACCGAATGGCAGTTCTGGGCATCGTCGACCGGCTTATTGTTATGGACAACGGTCGCATCGTGGCCGACGGCCCGCGAGAGCAAATTCTGGCCGGGGCAGGACTGTCATGAGCAGCGCCGTGCTACGTTTGCAAGGGAGCAATCCCGTTTCCGAGAATCGGCGCACGATAGCGTGGTTGGCGTTCATTTTCGTGCTGGTTTCGCTGTTGACGTCCGAAGCGCTTTGGACGCGGTTGCTGGCTATTACCGATACACAGGACGGGCAATTTTCTCAAATAGACCCGTTGGCGGCTATCCCGGACAGTGAAAAGGAACTCTTGACCGAGCTGACCGAAAATCCGGATCTCGCAGGCACGTTGGCACCAACCGACGCCATCGAGCGGAATGCGGCGATTCCGTTTGCACATAGTCAAATAGCGTCTGCAAAACCGTTTTTAACCACCGATTTGAGTGATGGAGCCGCCCGGACTGCGTTACTTTGCCTTACCCAAGCCGTTTATTATGAAGCTGGTTTTGAACCGCTGGCAGGGCGGCAGGCGGTCGCACAGGTGGTCCTCAATCGTGCGATGCATCCGGCGTTCCCAAAGTCGGTTTGTGGCGTCGTTTATCAGGGTGTGAACCGGCGCGTGTGCCAGTTCAGCTTCACCTGCGATGGCTCGCTCAACCGGCGGCCAAGTCCTGCAGCGTGGCTCGAGGCCGAGGCTGTCGCGCGCGCGGCGCTCAATGGCCGTGTTGAGAGTTCGGTTGGCTATTCCACACATTACCATGCCAATTACGTCTCGCCTTACTGGGCACCAAAATTGGTGAAGATCGCGCGGATCGGCGCGCATATATTTTATCGCTGGCCCGGCGGATGGGGGATGCCGGGCGCGTTCAATGGTCGCCAAAGCGGGAACGAGGCGATACCTGCCATACTGCCACGTTCGCTGATGGCTAAACGTAATGCTGACGGCGGCGTTCAACCGCGGATGCTTGCGGAGGCTGGTCTTGCGCCCGATCCCGTTCTCGACAACCACGCTGACGCCGATATCGGCGGTCGGTTAGACGTATCCAAGGGTTGGACGGCGAATATACCCGAGCCTGAAGAGACCCGGCTGTCATCCAGAATTATCGCGCGGCAACAGGCCGGAGAATATGAAGTCAGCGCCAAAGGGGGCGGTTCATGATGAGGTCTAGACCATATGTTGGCGCACGCCGCATCATTCTGACATCGGGCGTAGGGCTTTTCATATTTGTAAGCTGGGCAAGCTTTGCGCGAGTCGATGAGGTAACGCGCGGGCAAGGCCGGGTTATCCCCTCAAGCAAGGCGCAGATCGTGCAGTCGTCAGAACCCGCGTCGATTCTGGATATCGTTGTCCGGTCGGGTCAACCCGTGCGCAAGGGACAGCTGCTGGTTCGCCTCGATGATACCGAATCGTCGTCGCAGCTTGGCCAAATTACTGCGGAAAACCGTTCACTTGCGGCGCGTGCAGACCGCCTTTCGCGCGAAGGCAGCGGCGGTATCGGGGGTGCCAACTGCACCACAGATGCCCGCGGGAATGTCGGAGCCGAGTGCAGTGAAGAAGCCGCACTACAATCGGTGAGGGCCTCGGCATTAAGGAGCCGCAAGTCGGCGCTCGGTGCTGCCGTGGAGCAACGCAGGCGCGATTTGGGCGAGGCGCAGGCAACCATTGCTTCATTGCGATCAAGCCTTGAACTTGCGCAAAGTCAGGTAAAAATGCTGGAGCCGCTCGCTGCCAAGTCAATCGTTCCCCAGACAGAACTGATGAATGCCCAACGTGAAGCCAGCGAGATTCAAGGGCGGCTAGCAGCAGCGCAGCAAGCTGCTTCGCGCGCAGTTGCCGCGATCAGCGAAGCGCAGGCGCAGGCGTCAGAGGCTGGCTTTCAATTCCGGCAAGACGCCCTTAACGAGCGCAGCCAACTGGTGGCCAAGATGGCGGTGAATTCGGAGTCTTTGCGCGGAGCAACCGGACGCCAGCAGCGCAGCGAAATCCGCTCGCCAGTGGACGGTATCGTCAACGATGTCCAAGTGACTACCGTCGGGGGCTTTGTGCAGGCGGGACAAAAGATATTGCAGGTCGTTCCCGTCGGCGACCGGCTATTGGTTGAAGCCCGGGTGACGCCCCGGGATATCGCGTTCATCAAGGCCAATGACCGGGCAACAGTCAAGGTAACCGCATATGACTTTTCTGTTTACGGCGGCCTAACCGGTCGGGTTGTGCAGATCTCACCCGACAGCATTTATGATGAGGCCGCCAAAGAGGCCTATTTCACCGTCGTCATTCAAACCGACCGCGCGTATTTGCAAAGCGGCAAGCGGCGCCTGCCGATTAGCCCTGGCATGATTTGTGATGTCGAAATTATTACGGGTAAAAAGAGCATTCTGAGCTACTTGTTGAAGCCCGTGCTGAGGGCCCGA
>JANLRW010000201.1:0-3928 GCA_031361925.1 Sphingomonadales bacterium | reverse complement strand
GAGCCCCTTCATGCCTTTTTCCAGAACAAAGCCTTTGATGCCACCGCCATGTGCTTCACTCTTCGCCCAAACCACGAAAACATCGGCAAACGGTGCGTTGGAAATCCATGTCTTGCTGCCGTTCAGCACATAGCCGCCATCCACCTTCTTGGCGAATGTCCGCATTCCGGCGGGGTCGGAACCGGCATCGGGCTCGGTCAGGCCGAAACAGCCGATCAACGTCCCTGCGGCTAGCCCCGGCAGAAATTTGCGGCGTTGTTCCTCTGAACCATAAGCGTGGATCGGGAACATCACGAGGCTCGACTGCACCGACGCCATCGAACGATAACCCGAATCCACGCGCTCGATTTCGCGCGCAATCAAGCCGTATGCAACATAGGATGCGCCGACGCCGCCATATTCTTCGGGGATCGTTGCGCCGAGCAAGCCCATTGCGCCCATCAACGGGAACAGTTCTGGTGCGTCCTTTTCATTCCGATAGGCCTCGATAACCCGCGGCTGCAATTCGCTTTGCGCAAAATTATGTGCGCTGTCGCGGATCATGCGTTCGTCTTCGGTAAGCTGATCGTCCAGACGGAACGGGTCGGACCAATCGAAAGCTGCCATTTCGGCCATAAACTGTCTCCAATGTTGCATGGTCGCTAAACTTTTTGCGCGGTGTGGGCAAGCTGGCAAAATGCCCGTAACCCGTCTATTCGGCAGGTAATCAAATAGGAGAGACCGGTGGCGCTGGCGGCGGACGTAGAAAAGATTTTGGGGCACATGGGCGCAAAGGCGGTCGGCGATATGCCATCATCCTCACCCATCGACGGAAGCCGGATCGGCTCGGTTGCTTCGGCTACACCGACCGATATCGAAGTTGCCGTGACCCGCTCCCAAGCAGCTTTCCGCATCTGGCGTAGCGTTCCAGCCCCCCGCCGCGGCGAACTCGTGCGCCTGTTCGGCGACGCCTTGCGTGAGCATAAGGATACCCTCGCGCGATTGGTAACCATCGAATGCGGCAAGCCGCTGTCTGAGGGCTTGGGCGAAGTGCAGGAAATGATCGACATTTGCGACTTCGCGGTCGGGCTGTCGCGGCAACTCCATGGCCTCACTATCGCTAGCGAACGCCCCGGTCACCGGATGATGGAGCAGTGGCATCCTTTGGGGCCGACATTGGTGATTTCGGCATTTAATTTCCCCGTTGCGGTATGGGCGTGGAATGCGGCACTGGCGCTCGTTTGCGGAAACAGCGTAATCTGGAAACCGTCTGAGAAAACGCCATTGACCGCCGTTGCGGTGCAAGCGATTTTCGAGCACGCAGTTGCGGCGTTTGGTGATGCGCCTGCGCATCTATCACAGGTCGTGCAAGGCGACCGCGATGTGGGTGCTGCGCTGGTTGTCGATACGCGTATCCCGCTCATTTCCGCCACCGGCAGCACTGCGATGGGCCGCGCCGTCGGGCAAGTCGCGGCATCGCGTTTTGCCAAAACGATCCTCGAACTCGGCGGCAATAACGCGGCGATCATCAGTGACAAGGCTGACGTCGCTTTGGCCTTGCGCGGTGTGCTCTTTTCGGCGTTCGGCACCAGCGGGCAACGCTGCACGAGCCTGCGCCGCCTTTTCGTGCACGAGGGCATCTACGATAGCTTCGTCCGTGCGCTCAAATCGGCAGCTGCGTCGATGGCGATTGGCGATCCGCGCGACGGCAGCAGTCTGGCTGGCCCCCTAATCGACCGCGCAGCGTACGAAGCGATGGAGGCAGCGCTTGCCGAAGCGGCGGGCATGGGGGCGGATATCAGCGGCGGCGGCAGGCTGTCTGGTCCGGGCGAAGGGATATACGTCCAGCCAACGCTTATCGAAATGACATCGCATTCCGGCCCGGCCCTGCGCGAGACATTTGCGCCGATCCTCTACATTTTCCGATACGCCAATTTGGACGAGGCCATAACCTTGCAAAACAGCGTCGGCGCTGGCCTCTCATCCTCCATCTTCTCGACCGACATGCGCGAGTGCGAGCGGTTCCTGTCAGTCGAAGGCAGTGACTGCGGCATCGCAAATGTCAACATCGGCACATCGGGCGCAGAAATCGGTGGGGCATTTGGGGGCGAAAAGGAAACCGGCGGGGGCCGCGAGTCTGGTTCCGACGCGTGGAAGGCGTATATGCGCAGGGCAACCAACACGATCAACTATTCGGACGACTTGCCGCTGGCGCAGGGCGTATCATTTGAGATAGGTTGAGGCGATGAGCAAAATCCTGTTGATGGAAGGCAATATCGCCGAGCGGCGCATCAAAGGCGCGGCGATGGGTGTGCGGTCGTCGAGCGGCATTTACCAGGAATCGCTGCTCGCGCATTTTCCTGCGCTGGAGATCGACATCTTTAACCCTGAAGACCCGATCCCGGGACAAAACGCGCTGTCCGCCTATCACGGTATGGTGATTAGCGGGTCGGGCCTGCACGCGTATGATACCGACTTTGCGGTCACCAACCAGATCGCGTTGGTGCGCGCAGCGGCAGAGGCGGGGCTGCCGATATTTGGCAGTTGCTGGGGCTTGCAGATTGCGGCGATGGCGGCGGGGGGATTGGTCGAATATCATGCCATCGGCCGCGAAGTCGGCTTTGCCCGCAAGGTCAGGGTAACAGCTGCCGGTCGCGATCACCCGATGTTCGCCAGCAAAGGCCCG
This sequence comes from Sphingomonadales bacterium, assembly GCA_031361925.1. Taxonomy (GTDB): domain Bacteria; phylum Pseudomonadota; class Alphaproteobacteria; order Sphingomonadales; family Sphingomonadaceae; genus Sphingorhabdus_B. The sequence goes on along the minus strand of JANLRW010000201.1, from coordinate 1,263 downwards.
GTATTTGACGCGCCGTGCATCCATTATGACGAGGTGGTCCGCTTGCCAGACGGTGCGACTTTACTTGCCACCAACGCGCATAGCGAAGTGCAGGCAGCGCTCATTCCGCTGGGCAATAGCGAGATCTGGGCGGTGCAATATCATCCCGAATTTGACACCGCGCATCTGGCTGACCTTTACCGGCTTTATGCCGATGATATGGTTGGGCAGGGCTTTTTTGCGGACACCGCCGAGATGGAAATCTATACAGAAAAGCTGACCAGACTGTCGCAAGAACCCGGTAATGCCGCGCTCGCTTGGCAGTTGGGCGTCGATACCGACATCACTGACGACGCGCGCAGGCGGGCGGAGATTATCGCGTGGGTTGAAACCTGCGTTTTGGAGGAAAGGTCATGATCGTCGAACGTCTGCCACGTGTGAAATCTAGTTTGCAGCCGAGCAACCATCCTTACCTCAACGGCGCGTGGACCCCGCAGCATGAGGAGGTGACCGCGACCGGGCTTGAGGTGATTGAAGGCAGTATTCCGGCCGATATCGACGGCGTCTATCTGCGCAATACTGAGAACCAGTTGCACCAGCCGCTTGGCCGCTATCACCCGTTCGACGGTGACGGCATGATCCACCAAATCGACTTTTCGGGCGGCACCGCGACCTATCGCAACCGTTGGGTGCGCAGCCGCTGTTTCGAGGCGGAACAGACCGTTGGCGGCTCGCTCTGGGGCGGATTGATGGACCGAAGTGGAACCGGCAAACGCCCGGGCTTCGGCGCGCATGGCAGCCTCAAGGACTCCGCCAGCACCGACATTATCGTCCACGCCGGAAAGGCGATTGCCACCTTTTACCAATGCGGCGAGGGCTATGTGATGGACCCCGAAACGCTCGAGCAGGAGGGCGTCGCGCCGTGGGTGCCGCTGGACGGCATCTCGGCGCATCCAAAGGTCGACGAACGCACTGGTGAGCTATTATTTTTCAACTACTCGAAACACGCGCCGTTCATGCATTACGGCGTCGTCAGTGCCGATCGCAAGCTGGCACATTATGTGCCGATCCCGCTGCCGGGACCGCGCCTGCCGCACGACATGATGTTCACCCCGAATTGGTCGATATTCTGCGATTTCCCGCTGTTCTGGGATGCCGAATTGTTGAAGCGCGATGTCCATGTCACGCGGCTTCACGAAGGGCTGCCGTCGCGTTTTGCGCTGATCCCGCGTTACGGCCAGCCCGACGATATCCGCTGGTTCGAGGCTGATCCTACGTTCGTTC
>JANLRW010000167.1:0-4589 GCA_031361925.1 Sphingomonadales bacterium | reverse complement strand
TTGTCCCCCGAGATCGCGACATCGGCGCGCTGCCCCTCGCCGCCGCTGCCATCATAGACAGTGCCGCCCGTGATAACGACGTCGTAGCGCGGCTCGGCATGTGCAGGCATCGCCATCGCGAGCAGTGCAAGCAGAAACGCCGTCAGATATTTCGTCATCGTCATTCCCCCATAAACGGTGCCGCAATGTCCGGCCTTACTCTTGCCAGCCGCCCGCTGGCCTTGTCGATCATCGCCCAAGTGGTATTCGCACGGACGATCACCTTGCCCGCAGCATCCACGAAATCCACCCGCCGGTCAAACTGCGCACCCTTCGGCTGGCTCTCGATCCACGTCCGTCCCGTGACGCTTTCGCCAGCCGCAATATTGCCGCGATAGTCAATCTCGTGCCGGGTCACGACCCAGTAATAAGCCGCAATATGCTCCGGCAGCGCGACGGTATTCCAATGCGAAGTCGCCATATCCTGAATCCACCGCACCCAGACGGCGTTGTTGACGTGGCCCAGCTCGTCGATGTCGGAGGGGGTGGCGGTGAAGGTGAGCTCGAATGCCATTTGCTCACAATGCCGATTTCAGGAACGCGATGGCCCGGCGAAATGCGGTTACCGTGGCTTGGCCCTCGGCATTCAGGCTTTTGCGGTCCGGGTCTGGATCGTCCTTGCCATAGGCCCGAACCGGAAAACTGCCATCGCCGCAAATCTGGTGGCCGGCCATCGGGAATATCGCGGTTTCCACCTGTTTGGCTTTACCCGCACGGCGCATCGTTTCGGCAATGTTGCGTGACATCGCGCCTGATGCCCATACCTCATCCCTATCGCCTCCGATCAACAGCAGCTTCGCCTTAGTTTTTTCGATGGGTATCCGCGCTGCCAAAGCCGATTCGGCGTTAAATCGGCGTGAGCGCTCGTAGCGATCGGTATTGTCCCGGAATCGGTTTTCGGCATAGGGAAAGAGCGGAATGAACGGCAGCATCTGCCCGTCAAGCATCCACGTCGAGCGCAACGGCAGTTCGTTCTCGCCTTCGCCGAAGCCTTGCCAAACAACGTCGCTTGGCACGCAGCCGACTGCGGCCTTCACCCAAGAAAATCTGGACGCGGCGACCATGACAAATTCGCCCCCCTTACTTGTTCCGAAAAGGCCGACACGGCGGACATCGGCTTCGCCCTGATTGCCTAGCCATTTGCGCGCGCGTTCGAGCTGGTTCACGTCGATGTTGGTGCCGCTGATTGGCACGAATTCAGCGGGTTCATAGGGCTGCCGGTAATAAGCCAATGCCAGTGTGGCAAAACCTAGCCGCGCGTAGCTGGCCGCGCTACTGGTTGCTTTTTCGATGCTACCGCCCTCGCTGCCATGCAAGACGATAAGTGTAGGTAACCGGGTGCCGCCTTTCGGCGCGGCATACACGCCCACCAATCCGGGCTGCTGGACTTTCGCGAAGCGCAATTTTTCATCGGTCGGTGTCAAAGACATCGTTCCGGATGCAATTACATCTGGGCCCCTTTTTACCTGCACCAGCAGCTCGCCCTCAGTCGCTTGCGAAACAGCCCGATAAGCAGTTGGAAGCGCGAGGCTGTCAGCAGGGTAGCCCGACCATAACAGGCCCATCGGACCGGGTTCGGCATAGCTGCCCGAAACCGGTTTGGCAGATGCGATATCGATGCGACCGTTGGCATCGGCTTCCATATCTGCCCATGCTACAAAGGCCAAAGGGCCGGGGCGCCACTGGCCATCCTTAGCCGGACGCCAGACCGATATGATGCGGGTTGTTACCAGCGTCAACTTCTCGCCAGGGTTGGCACCCGACACATTGATTGGCGATTCGGCCAATGGATCGAATGAAGGCGAGACGTTCAGGGCAATTTCTGCAGCCGCGGGGACTGAAAGACTTAGCGCCACACTTGCTATCAGCGCAGTAAGTTTCACTCCGCCATCCCCATCTGCCACAGGATGAACGCCGCTTCCTCGGCATTTTCGTGCAGCCGTTCGAACCGCCCGGACTTGCCGCCATGGCCTGCTCCCATATTGGTCTTGAGCAACAACACATTGTTATCGGTCTTCATCGCGCGCAGTTTGGCGACCATCTTGGCGGGTTCCCAATAAGTCACACGCGGGTCGTTGAGGCCTGCGGTCCATAGCATCGGCGGATAGGCCTTGGCCTCGACATTGTCGTAAGGCGAATAGCTGCGAATGTAATCGAACGCGGCCTTGTCGGTGATCGGGTTGCCCCATTCGGGCCATTCTCCCGGCGTCAGCGGCAAGTCCTTGTCGAGCATTGTGTTGAGCACATCGACAAAGGCGACATGGCTGACCACTGCGCCAAACAGGTCGGGGGCCTGATTGACCACTGCGCCCATCAACTCGCCGCCAGCAGAGCCTCCCGAAGCGGTGACTTTGCCTTTCGCGGTGAAGCCCAAGTCGATCAGGCCTTTTGCCGCGTCGACAAAATCGTTGAAGGTATTGGTCCGTTTGGTCAGCTTGCCGTCGAGATACCATTGATAGCCAAGGTCGTCGCCGCCGCGGATATGCGCGATGGCATAGGCAAAGCCGCGGTCGACCATCGAGAGGCGGTTGGCCGAAAAGCCTGGCGGCATCGCGTAGCCGTAAGCGCCATAGGCATAGAGGTGCAGCGGCTGGCTGCCGTCTTTCTTGAAGCCTTTTTTGGTAAGCACCGACACCGGCAATTTCGCCCCGTCGCGGGTAGTGATCACGACGCGCTCGGTGACATACTGGCTCGGATCATAACCGCTTGGGATTTCCTGAACTTTGAGCGTTTCGAGCTTTCCGTCAGCGAGTGTGTAATCAAACACCGTATGCGGCGTGACCATCGATTCATAATCTAGCCGAAGCTTGGTCACATCATATTCTGGATTGTCGTCGAGCCCTGCGGTGTAACTCGCCTCGGGGAATTTGACCGGGCTGACCTTATTGCTATCCACGTAATCGCGGATTTCAACCTGATCGAGCCCGTCGATACGGCCTTCGGTGACGTAGAAATTCTTGAAGAGCGCGAGGCCCGTCAGATAGTGCCGGTCAGACCCGGCGATCAGCGTTTTCCACTCGCCGGGAGCCTTCAAACTGGCAGTGGCAACGCGGAAATTGACGTGATCGTCGTTGGTCAGCACATAGAGCGTATCGTCGCGGATATCGACGCTGTATTGCCGCCCCACTTCACGCGGACTCACCATGATCGGCGTTGCGGTCGGGTTGCTGGCGGGCACCAGCCGCACTTCGCTGGTTACATTGTCGCCGGTTGCAATGACAATCCAGTCCTCTTGCGCGGTCAGGCCGATACCAACAGTAAAGCCGTCATCTTCTTCATGAAAGAGTAGTATGTCTTCGCTCTGCGGCGACCCAAGCTTGTGGATCATGATCTTGTCGGTCCGCCAATTCTCATTGACCAGCCCATAAAGCAGCTTTTTTCCGTCCGATGTGAAGACGATGTTGCCCAACGTTCCTTCAATCGCATCATCGCCCCATGGAGCACGCGCATCGCAAAGCTGGTCCGCTAGTTCGGTTCCTGTATTCAGACACCGGAATTTGATGCGATAGCGTTCGGAGCCGTTGTCATCGAAAGAATAGGCCAGAATGTTGGCATCCGGGCTAACCTCGGCCGCGCCGAGGCGGAAATACTCCTTGCCCTTGGCAAGTTCGTTTTCGTCGAGGATCAGTTCTTCCGGGCCTACAGTTACTTCATCAGGCTGCTGCCTGCCATGGATGGTGCGGATGTCGCTATGAATATCAAGAATACGCTTGCGGTAATGCTTGCGATACTGCGCGCCTTCCTCGAATTTCGACCAGTAGATGTAATCGCCATCTTTTTGCGGGACCGAAGAATCATCCTCCTTCACCCGGCCCTTCATTTCCTGAAAAATCGTCTCGGTCAGCGCTGCCTGCGGCCCCATCTGCGCCTCGAAATAGGCATTTTCGGCCTTGAGGTGATCGAGCACTTCCTTGTCATCTATCGTCGGATAGCTCTGGTCCTTCAGCCAGTGATATTCGTCGGTCAGCGTCACCCCGTGATAGGTCGCCTGATGCGGACGCTTTGCGGCGACGGGGGGCTTGATTTCGGCTGCGGCTTTTTCGGTCATGGGTTCTTTCTGGGCAATTGCGGGCGAGGATGTTACGCTTATTGCGAAAATCAGTGGGAGCAGTGCTTTCATGGAAACGCATCCTCGCTTATATGGATGGCATAACCTTATGAATGGAATGCCGACATGTCCACCTATGAAGCCCGCCTAAACGCCCTCCGCGCGCAACTGAAGAAAGACCAGCTCGACGGTTTCGTCGTGCCGATTTGCGACGAGCATATGTCCGAATATGTTGGCGACTATGCGCAGCGTCTGGGCTGGCTGACCGGCTTTGGCGGTTCGGCGGGCAGCGCGGTTGTGCTGTCGGAGGAAGCGGCGATCTTTACCGATGGGCGCTACACGTTGCAGGTCCGCGAGCAGGTCGATGGCAGCAACTGGCAATATGTCGGCGTGCCGCAGACGAGCATTTCTGATTGGCTGAAGGACCACGCTCCCGAAGGCGCCCGCATCGGCTATGACGCATGGGTTCACACCAAGGGCTGGGTCGAGAGCGCAACAAGGG
>JANLRW010000160.1:0-2519 GCA_031361925.1 Sphingomonadales bacterium | reverse complement strand
CCGCCCAGTTCGAGCGTTACCGGCACCAGATTGTCCGCCGCCGCGCGCATGATATGGCGGCCAACACCGGTCGCGCCGGTGAAAATCATATGGTCGAAAGCCAGTTTGGAAAAAGCTATACCCACGTCTGCGTCGCCGGTGAACACCGCGATTTCGTCTTCAGCGAAATATTTAGGGACGACTTCGGCAAACAACGCCGACACGCGCTCGGTATATTCGGACGGCTTGATCATCGCGCGATTACCCGCCGCCAATATGCCCGCCATCGGTACCATCACCATGCCGACCGGGAAGTTCCATGGCGCAACGACGCCGACTACGCCCTTGGGTTGGTAAACGACCTGGGCTTTCGCGCCGAGCAGCCCCAGCGGAAAAGTGGGTTTGCGTCTCTCGCCTTTCGCCCAAGCCTCGAAATGCTTACGCGCATGTTTCATCGCGCCGACCGAGGGCATGATATCGGTCATCAACGTCTGTTCGCGGCTGCGATGGCCGAAATCTGCGGAGACCGCCTTGGCGAAATCCTCGGCATGGTCGACCAGTAACGCAACCGCGCGGTCGATCCGGTCGCGGCGCACCGACATCGGCTCGGGCAGCGCGGCGGTGAAACTGCTGCGCTGTTTTTCCAGTACGGATTGCATATTTGCGGCCATATTCTCTCTCCGGTTTAATCGCTTGATGAAATGCTAGCGCGAAGCGTTGCACATTGAAACCAAAATGGCGTAACGACATCCCGAACGCGCGAAAAGCGCGCAAGATTAGGGACGGATGAAGCGATGATCGACAAATGGACTGCGCCTGCTGGCTGGCCCGCAATGAGCCGCGCGCAAGTGAAAGACATACTCTGCGCGCCGGGAATGCCGTTCGAGATGGAGACCGTCAACGTCGACGGCGTCCCGACGCGGGTCTGGAAAAACGCCCTTCCCAATCTAGCCGCGCTTGCTGAAAGTACCAAATTGTTCGGCGAGCGCGAGTTTGTCGTGTTTGATGATGAACGCATGACCTATGCGGCGTGGCTGAACGCTGTTGCGACCCTTGGCGCGGCGCTTCAAGACATGGGCATCCGCAAAGGCGACCGCGTAGCACTCGCCATGCGCAACCTTCCCGAATGGCCGGTCGCGTTTTTTGCAGGTGCCGTCATTGGCGCAATCATCGTGCCGCTGAATGCGTGGTGGACGGGTGAGGAGCTCGCTTTCGGCATGGCGGATTCGGGCGCGTCGGTCCTGATCTGCGACGCCGAGCGCTGGGAACGGATGGCAGCGCATACGGTAGAGATGCCCGATCTTCGTCACGTGTTCGTGACGCGCGGTGGCAACGCCGAGCTCGCCGAACCCGCGCGCGCGCTGGAGACCATCATCGGCACCCCGAAAAGCTACGCCGACCTCCCCGACCGACCGCTTCCCGATGTTGATATTGCACCCGACGACGCAGCCACAATTTTTTACACCAGCGGCACCACCGGTAAACCCAAAGGCGCGCTGGGTTCGCACCGGAACCTGCTGACCAACGGCTTGACGACCGGCTATTCTGGCGCTGCCACGATATTGCGGCGCGGCGCTTCACTCCCTGAGCCGGTGGTCAAAGCAGGTCTTGTTGTGGTCCCGATGTTCCACGTAACGGCGTGTTCAGCGTCGATGATTCCCACCATTCAGGCCGGGAATAAGATCGTATTCATGCACAAATGGGACACCGTAAAAGCGTTCGAAATTATTGAACGCGAGAAGATCAACGCCACCGGCGGCGTCCCGTTCATCGCCTGGCAATTGATCGAACATCCCGACCGCGAAAAATATGACCTCAGCTCAATCGAGTCGATCAGCTATGGCGGCGCGCCATCTGCGCCCGAACTGGTAGCCAAGATTTACGAGATTTTCGGCGCTTATCCCGGCAATGGCTGGGGCATGACCGAAACGATGGCGACGGTGACTTCGCACACGTCAGAGGATTATCTCAACCGGCCCGATAGTTGCGGTCCGCCGGTTCCCGTATCCGACCTCAAGATTATGTCCGAGGACGCGGCGACCGAACTGCCCATTGGCGAAGTCGGCGAATTATGGGCGCGCGGGCCGCAAATCGTGAAGGGCTATTGGAACCGGCCAGAAGCAACTGCCGAAACTTTCGTGAGCGGATGGGTGCGCACTGGCGATCTTGCCCGGCTCGACGACGAAGGTTTCTGTTTCATCGTCGACCGCGCGAAGGACATGATTATCCGCGGCGGCGAAAATATCTATTCGTCCGAGGTCGAAAATATCCTCTACGAACATCCCGCTGTTACCGACGCGGCGCTGGTCGGCATCCCGCATCAGGCGCTTGGCGAGGAACCAGCAGCGGTGGTCCATCTCGCGCCCGGGGCATCAGCGGATGAGGCGGAATTGCAGGCGTGGGTCGCTGGCCGCCTCGCCAAATTCAAGGTGCCGGTCAAAATCATATTTATGGCCGATACTTTGCCACGCAACGCCAATGGCAAAATCATGAAGCGCGACCTTAAAGCGCTGTTCTAAGCTAGCGAGAATCCCTATATA
>JANLRW010000102.1:0-3370 GCA_031361925.1 Sphingomonadales bacterium | reverse complement strand
GCATCAATGGCGTCTGGAACGCGGCGACTATCGGCTGCATATTGGTGGCGCTTCCGACCGGCTGATGTCGGCGACTGTGCAGCTGTAGCGGTTATTGCAGCACCCTCGACAGGGCATCGGCCCACCCGGACAAGCGGGCTTGCCGGGCTTCATTGGGCAATGCAGGCGTGAAACGCATCACGCCGCCACGCATGACCGCAGCATCCTCCAGCGACGCGTATAGTCCGGCACCCAGTGCCGCCAGCATCGCTGCACCGAGCGCGGTTGTCTCAATAAATGCGGGCCGTTCAACCTCGATAGCCAGCATGTCGGCCAAGTCCTGCGCCATCCAGTCATTGGCGACCATGCCGCCGTCGATCCGCAACTCAGCCCAGTCGGCACCGTCGGCGGCAAAGGCGGTTTTCAGGTCGTTTGTCTGGTGCGCCATCGCCTCCAGCGCGGCGCGCGCGACATGCGCCTTAGTCGCCGAAAAACTGAGGCCGCTGATGCTGCCACGCGCATTTGGTTGCCAATGCGGTGCGCCGAGCCCCGACAACGCAGGGACCAGATAGACGCCATTATTATCGGGCACGCTGCGCGCGAGCGGTTCGGTGTCGGACGCGTTGGCGATGAGGCCGAGGTCATCGCGCAGCCATTGCACGAGGCTGCCTGCAACAAAGACCGAACCTTCCAGCGCATAATGACGTTCGCCGTTCAGCTGGTAGAGCACGGTCGAGAGCAACCGGTTTTTCGATTGACGCAAAGTCGTGCCGGTCTGTGTCAAAACAAACGCCCCGGTGCCAAAAGTTGCCTTGGTCTGGCCAATTTCGAAACAGCCCTGACCAATGGTTGCGGCTTGCTGGTCTCCCGCCATGCCAGTTATTGGAATCGCGCCGCCGAAACATTCGGGGAGCGTATGGCCAAGTTTGCCTGCGCAGTCGGTAATCTCGGGCAATATCGCGCGCGGCACGCCGAATAGCTCGGTTAGCCCGTCATCCCATCCGCCGCTGCCGATCGCCATGAGCGCGGTGCGCGAGGCGTTGCTCGCGTCACTTATGTGCAGACCGCCGGTCAGGCGGAAGACGAGATAGCTCTCGACGGTGCCCACCGCCAAATGCTCGCCTGAGTCGCGCAACTGCGGCCAGTTTTGCAGCGCCCAACCGATTTTCGATCCCGAGAAATAAGGATCGAGCAGCAGGCCGGTCTTGGCCTGCACCACCGGCTCCTCGCCGCGTTCCTTGAGGTCAGCGCAGATATCCGCCGTCCGCCGGTCTTGCCAGACAATCGCAGGAGCCAGCGGTTCACCTGTGCGCCGGTCCCAAAACACCACGGTCTCGCGTTGGTTGGTGATACCGATGCCCGCGATCTTGTCTGCACCGCCCGCTTTTTCAACCACCGCTTGTGCGCATTCGAGCGTCAGGTTCCAGATTTCTGCCGCGTCATGCTCGACCAAACCCGGAGCGGGATAATGCTGGGTCAGCGGTCGCTGACAACTGCCCAGCGCCCTGCCGTCTGCGGAAAATAGAACCGCGCGGGTCGAAGTCGTACCTTCGTCGAGGACAAGGATATGCTTGGTCATCCGCCTGCGCCTTTAGCTACGGCGGACAGGTTGGGCTCCAGCGCTTTCAACCGCCGCCCCTCGGTGCTCCAGATAAAGACCGCGCGGTTGCCAAATACCAACCGGTTGACCGCCAGCGACACGATTACCGACGTCACCAGTACGATCACCATCACGTCAATATAATGCAGCCACGGAATGCCCATATGCTGGTAGAATGTTTCGCCAGCATAAAGCGTATCAGGCTTGTAAAGAATGAAGTTGTGGAATGCGTAGCTGCCGACACCCCAGAGCAATCCGGCAACCGCCGCCCGCGCATCCATGTTGCGGAACAACAAGCCGGCGATGAACGCGGATAGGATCGGCATCGAGGATAGCCCGTTCAGTTCCTGCAACAGGTTGATAATGCTCTTTGCGTTTTCGAACACCGGGACGAGCAAGATCGAGCTGACCGTGAAAATAACCGACACAATCGCCGCCAACTTCCAGTGGTTGGCAACAGGCCTGACGAACTTGTCGTGAAAATCGACCGAATAGAGCGCGACCGAACTGTTGAGGATGGCGCTGGTGTGCGCGATCACGGCGGCGGCCATCATTGCGGCGAACGCGCCCGACATCCAGTCGGGCAGGACATAGGAAACGAGCTGCCCATATGCTGCATCGTCGATGTCGCCGAACAGCTTGAACGCCACAACGCCGGGGATAACGACAATCGCCGGAATGATAAGGATACGGACGACCGCGGCGGCCAACACCCCCTTTTGCGCCTCTTTCACTGTGGGGGCGGTCATCGCCTTTTGTGTGATATTCTGGTTTGTCGACCAATAGAATATCTGGATGAAAATCATGCCGGTGAACAGCGTGTGAAACGGTATCGGCGAAGTGATGCTGCCGATCATCGAGGTGCGCTCGGCGGGCACTGTGGACAGGTCAAACCCGACCGCCGCTAGTGCGAGTATCACGACCAGAAACGCAATCGCCAACACCCCGATACCCGAATAAGTATCCATCACCGCGACCGCGCGAAGCCCGCCCGTAATCGTATAGATTGCCGCGATGATTGCCATTGGTGCCGCGAACCATAATAATGACCACTCGACGCCGAACATGGATTTGAGAAACAGGCTACCCGAATAGAGCGCGGCGGGCAGATAGATCAGGATATTGCCAATCAAGAATAGCGCCGAAATGACGGTCCGGATGCTGCCACCATTATAGCGCTTTTCGAGCAGTTCGGTGACCGTCGTGCAGTTATTGCGGTAATAAATCGGCACAAAGACGAAGGCCAAGATCATCAACCCGACAAATCCCGAAATCTCCCACCAAGCGAGCAGCAGCATCTGGTTGCCGTTCATTCCGACCAATTGTTCGGTAGACAGGTTGGTAAGCGTAATCGAGCCGGCGACAAACAGCCAAGTCAGTCCGCCACCGGCAAGAAATACCTCGCGCGTCGAGCCATTGTCCTCGGTGCGTTTGGCCCCGGCTCCGTGCACTTTCCAATAGGTTAGAACGGCGATGAGCACGGTAAGCGCCACGAAAATGCCGACCTGTGCGGCACTGTTGGTTGTCTGAAACATTGTCTCTCCCTCACGGTCAGGACCTATCAAATCCACCTTTAAGGCGTCAAAATGGCAAAGATATCGGAGCAAAATGCCCGCCGCCGATAATCATTCTACCGTCCAGGGTATTTTGCTTCGAGATCGATGCCATCTTAGCGTCCTTCGGATTTGACCCATGTTGTCCATTGCTACGTTGGCAAGCCTTGACCTAGAACCACTAGGCCTGCGGCTCGCCGCCACGCACTGAACAAAATGGCCTCGAACCTCGAAGGTG
>JANLRW010000083.1:0-3375 GCA_031361925.1 Sphingomonadales bacterium | reverse complement strand
GAATTCCACGCCTATGTCGCCTAAAGGTTGCCGCAATGACAAAATCGGGCGGGAAATGGTTTCGGATTGCGGCAATTGGCCTGCCTTTGGCGCTGGTCACCGGCGGAATCGTGATCGCCCAGATCGAAGGCCCGAAACGCGGGATTAACCCGATCGCTAGCAACGGCGATTTCGAAGTCACCAATGTTTCCGTCAATGTCACCGGCGATAATGCGCAAGAGGCGCGGCAAAAGGGCTGGGAAGAAGCGCAGCGGTTGGCTTGGAGCGCGTTATGGGCAAAAACACATGGTAGCGCCGGTGCGACCCTATCCGACTCGACGCTCGACGGCATTGTCGCGGCAATTGTTGTCGAGGAAGAGCAGATCGGTCCGCGTCGCTATGTCGCCAAACTCGGGGTATTGTTCGACCGCGCGCGCGCCGGACAGTTGCTCGGTGTGCAGGGCATCACTCGGCGATCAGCACCATTGTTGATTTTGCCGATCACTTATTCGGCAGGCGCGCCGACTGTGTTTGAACAACGGACATTTTGGCAAGCTAGCTGGGCCAAGTTTCGCACTGCAGAGAGCACGATAGACTATGTCCGTCCGAGCGGTGGCGGCGGCGAATCGCTATTGCTCAACGCGGGACAGATCGACCGGCGCGGCCGCAATTGGTGGCGCACTATCCTCGACCAATTTGGCGCGGCAGATGTCATTTTTCCGATTGCACGAATTGAGCGGCAGTGGCCGGGTGGCCCCGTTGTCGGCCATTTCTCCGCACGGTACGGCCCGGACAGCAAGTTTCTAGGCGCGTTTACACTTCGGGTGCCCAGCAGCAAAGGCATTCCGGCGATGATGGATCAAGCGGTGACGAAAATGGATGAGCTGTTCCGTTCGGCGCTGGCCAGCGGCCGCTTGCGCGCCGATGCGTCGCTCGTGCTCGAACAAGAAGTCATCGAAGAGGAAGAGCTCGAAACCGAAATCGAGCCATTACCCGGCGAGGAACAACCCGGCGAAGCGGTCGAAGTGGCACCGCCGTCGCTCGAGGAAGTGGTTAAATCAATTGTGCCGGAAGATGATGCGCAACGCGATGTGCCGCTGGTGCCGCCAACGCAACCAAACCGCTAACGCTTGATTGCTATGCGTCAAATAGCTTTACCCCTTGACGAATTGCGGTCGGGTGTTTCGTCCAGCCTGATAATCACTGATGCCAATGCGGCGATATTCGCTGGGTTGGGGAATGCTGGCGCTTGGCCGGGTCGCTGCGCCATTCTTACCGGGCCGCCGCGATCTGGCAAAAGCTTGATGGCGCGTTATTTCTCCGGGAACGGCGGCACGGTGATCGACGATGCCGAGACGGTGGCCGCGGAAATATTGTTCAACGCTTGGAATCGAACGCAGGAAAGCGGAATTGCGTTGCTGCTCGTGTCGCGTTGGCGCCCGGCAGACTGGCAGATCGCACTCCCTGACTTGCGGTCGCGTCTGGCGGCGGCAACATTGCTCGAAATCGCGCCTCCCGATGACGAATTGATCGAACAATTGCTGCAAAAGCAACTGTCGGATCGCGGTGCAGCGATCAGCGTGGACGCGTTAAGCTATGTGAAGCGCCGGATTGAGCGGAGCTATGCCGCAATCGAGGCCTTTGCCCGGGCCGCGAATGCGTTGGCGCTGGCGGACAACGCAGCCGTCAATCTTGCTTTGGTGAAGCGTGTGTTGGATGTTTAGCCGCAGTTGATGCGATTGATAACCATGGCGTCGTCATAGCCAATGTTCAGCCGGACCGCGCTATAATCCATCGTCACGGCGGAGCGCGGCGGTATCCAGCGCAATGTGCTCGCGCCTGACTTCGCCATCAATTCTTCTGCAAGTGCAGTGCTGGTTTTCATGCCCACTCCATATTGCGCAGGCGCGGCGTCACATTCGAAGCCGCCGGCTTCGGCAACCGGCACTTCCTCGGTCGTGTACGGAGCTTTGCGCTCGGGCACGGCGCATCCGGTGAGCAGCATCGCGAACATCAAAATCTTCATGGCGCTTCCCCCTCATCGACTTCAATGCTTCGGGTCATCTTGAGCTTGCCTTTGACCACTGCAAACGCCACCCGCCCTTCGACAAGATCGAGCGCGTCTCGTCCGAATTGTTCGAACCGCCATCCGGCGAGCATCTCCAGCCCCTCCCGCTCGCCAGCTGCCAGCCGTTCGAGCTCCTCGGTGCGGACCAACAGGCGCGGCGCGACATTGATTTCGCGCGACCGGATTTTCAGGAGTAGCTTCAGCAAATCGGCGACTAGCCCGCCATCTTTGCCTGCACCTGGCATTGATCGGCCCCGGTCAGGCAGAGCCTCCCTGTTCATAGGCTCGCTGGCTTCGATTGCTGCCATCAATCGCTGGCCAATCTCGTTATCGCGCCATGCGGGCGAAAGCCCGCGCACTTTGGGAAGGTCAGCCTGCGACTTTGGCGGATGCGCAGCGATATCGGCCAATGTTTCATCCTTCATGATCCGCCCGCGCGGGATATTCTTGCGCTGCGCCTCGCGCTCACGCCAAGCCGCGATTGCCTTTAGCCGACCGAATACATCAGGTTTTTTCGACTGGATCTTGACCCGCGTCCAAGCGTTTTCCGGCTCGTTGCGGTAATTGGCAACGTCCGAAATTCGTTCCATCTCATGGTCGAGCCACGCGCCGCGACCGGTGGTTTTCAGCTTTTCGAGCATCATCGGGAAAATCACCGACAAATGCGTGACGTCGGCAATGGCATAGTCAATCTGGCGTTTGTCGAGTGGCCGCCGCGACCAGTCAGTAAACCGAGCGCCTTTGTCGAGCAATATGCCCATCCACAGGTCGACAAGGTTCGAATAGCCAATCTGTTCGCCTTGCCCCAAAGCCATAGCGGCGATCTGCGTGTCGAACATCGGATGCGGTGTCTTGCCAGTCAGGTGGTAAAAAATCTCGATATCCTGGCCACCGGCGTGGAAAACCTTTAACACCTCTTCATTGTTGCAGAGCAATTCCAGCATCGGCGTCATGTCGAGCCCGGGTGCTTTGGGGTCGATGGCCGCCGCTTCATTGGCATCGGCCAACTGCACCAGACAAAGGTCGGGATAGAAAGTGTTTTCCCGCATAAATTCAGTATCAACCGCGACAAAAGGAGATTTGGCGAGGCTGGCACATAAATTGGCCAGACGTTCGCTGTCGATGATGAGTGGGTGAATCAGCATTGGCACTTGCCCTAGCACCCATTCTCGGCTTGACAAAGTGCCCGCTCGCCTGTGTTAGGCGCGCTTTCCACAGCTTTTTTGAATTGAGCCGATAATGCACGTCTATCGCACCCACAATTGCGCTGAACTTCGCGCTTCGAACGTCGGCAGCCAAGTCCGCCTGTCGGGTTGGGTCCACCGCAA
>JANLRW010000031.1:0-14221 GCA_031361925.1 Sphingomonadales bacterium | reverse complement strand
GGTCTGTTCTGGAGCGCGCGTGCGGCAATGGCCGCAAAGCAACCTCATCAGTTCCAACCGCGTATGCAGAATGCGGCGCAACATCCTGAAACATTTTATGGATTACTTGCTAGCGAGTCGTTGGGGATGGAGCCTATCGCGCGCAAAGCGGCGAAAGTATCAAAGCTCGATTGGGGTAGTCTCAAGAACCAGCAGAATGCCGTCCTTGCAGTTGCGCTGACAGAAATTGGCCAAACCAAGCTGGCCGACGAAGCCCTGCGCTATCAAGCTAAAATCGGTGATGCGGGCCAACATGCGAACCTCGCCCAACTAGCGGGTTCACTAAACCTTGCTTCAACTCAGTTCTGGATGGGGCATTATGGCCCTGCACGCGACCAGAGCAGCGCCATGGCGCGTTATCCCATGCCAAATTGGGAGCCGACCGGCGGATGGCGCGTACCGCCGTCACTAGTTTACGCCCACACCTTGCAGGAATCGTCATTCAAAACCGACGTCATTAGCCCAGCGGGCGCGCGCGGCCTGATGCAGGTTCGCCCCGGCACTGCGGGTGATATGGCTCGCGCGCGTGGCGTCGGTTTTTCTGCTTCGGAACTCGACCGGCCCTCGGTCAATCTTGAATACGGTCAATCCTATCTCGAAAAACTACGTGATCTGCCGGCAACCGGTGGCCTGCTACCAAAGGTCATCGCTGCCTATAATGCAGGCCCGACACCAGTTGCGCGCTGGAATACAGAAATCCGCGACAACGGCGATCCATTGCTGTTCATCGAATCGATTCCCTATTGGGAAACGCGGGGATATGTCGCGATCATCCTTCGCAATTACTGGATTTACGAAATGCGCCAAAACAAGGTTTCGGGCAGCATGAATGGCCTCGCACAATATCTCTGGCCCAAATTCCCTGACGCAAACGGGAACGTTGTCGCGAGGCGCGCCGCAGGAGGCAATATTGCCGCTCGATGAAACCCGCCCGTTCAAGCCGGTCAACATAGCGCTGCTGACGGTATCGGACACGCGCGGTGTCGACGACGACACCAGCGGCGATATCCTCGCCGAGCGTATCCTGACGGCAGGACACAAAATCGTTGAACGCGCGATACTGCGCGATGACACCGCGATGATCACTTCGCGGCTGCACAACTGGATCGACGATGACCATATCGACGTGGTGATTTCGACTGGCGGAACCGGCCTCACCGGACGCGATGTAACGCCCGAAGCGCTCGACCGCGTCAAAACCAAAGACATTCCTGGTTTTGGTGAGCTATTCCGCTGGCTCAGCTACGCGAACATTGGCACTTCGACCATCCAGTCGCGCGCGTGCGCCGTGCTGGCGCGCGGCACCTATATATTTGCCCTGCCCGGCTCGAACGGCGCGGTTAAGGATGGCTGGGACCAGATATTGGTGCACCAGCTCGACAACCGTCACAAACCTTGTAATTTCGTGGAACTGATGCCGAGATTGCGCGAAGTCTGAGCTTTTGGCGAGGCCCTGACGATCTCGTCCAAAAGCTTGTCGATGCGTTCATCCAATATCTTCCGCGCATCGGCATAATCGTCGTTGACCGACGGCACATCCGACCAGTCCCGGATGTCGGGGTGGACTGCACCGGCGGGCAGCGGGTTAAACCGGATCAGCATGTCAGCCGCTTTCAAGTCAGCTGCACCGAGAACTTGCGCCGGTTCAGCTGTCGAATCTATCCCGTCCGCGACGAGCCTGCGCCGCAACTCTGGCGAAATATGATCTTCCAATAGTATTCCGCGCGAGAACACGTCGACCGCAATACCACGCTCGCGAGCCCGCTTACGGAATAGTTCACGAGCGATTGCACTCTTTGCGGTGCCCGCCTGACACACAAACAGGACTTTCGGTTTGTGCTGCGTCGCGGGTACGGACGAGCAATTGGTGACCGTCAAAGCCGTCACAAGCAGCAAAGCCGCCGTGAACCTCCGCCGCGTGATCACGTCACTGATAATATCTGGAAATTTACTCATGCCATTGCGCTCCCCGTGAAAGAGATGCGCGGTATTTGGGCTGATGCCTGAACGGGAAACCGCTGTGCCCCGTTGCCGATGGTGTAAGCGCCTTGGGCAAATCTCGCAAGAACACATATAACGATAATTGTTCTTTATATGTTCTATAAATTAGCGTAGAACATGCAAGTGCAAAAATCCTGCTATCCAGACTTCTTCAAAGGCCGCGGTGCACCTGCTAACGTAGGTCCAACCCGCTTCAATCTGAATGAACGCATGGCAGATGGCGATTGGCTCGATGCGCGCGAGGAGTTGGATGGCGATGCCTCGCCTTTGAAAACGACGGTGACCGAAGAGCATCCGAAGTCGATCCTGTCGTTCAACACCTCGCCCGATCTGCCGTTTGATCGTTCGGTCAACGCCTATCGTGGCTGTGAGCACGGATGTGTCTATTGTTATGCGCGACCGAGCCACGCTTATCACGATCTGTCGCCAGGGCTTGATTTTGAGAGCAAATTGTTCGCGAAACCGAACGCCGTGGCGCTGCTGCGAAAGACTTTAGCTAAGCCGGGGTACAAGCCCGCGACCATTGCCATCGGGACCAATACCGACCCGTATCAGCCGATTGAGCGCACCTACCGGATAACGCGGGGAATATTGCAGGTGTGCCTCGATACCCGGCACCCGATTGTGATCACCACCAAATCGGCTCGGGTGCTAGAGGATATGAACCTATTGATCGAGCTATCAAAACTGGGGCTGACGGGGGTAGCCTTGTCGGTGACTTCCCTCGACCCGAAGCTGGCAGGGATATTGGAGCCGCGCGCTTCGGCTCCGATGAAACGGCTTGATGCAGTTCGGAAGCTCGCGGATGCGGGCGTCTACGTTCACGTCAACATTGCGCCGATCATTCCGGCGATTACCGACCATGAGATTGAAGCGATTGTCGAGGCGGCGGCCAAACATGGCGCTTCGAGCGTCTCATGGATACCCGCGCGCCTGCCCCACGAACTGGCCGCTTTGTTCCGCGACTGGCTCGACGTGCATTATCCTGACCGCGCCGACAAGGTGATGAACATCATCCGTGACATGCGCGGCGGGAAGGACAACGATTCCGAATTTTTCTCGCGAATGCGTGGACAAGGTGTTTGGGCAGAGCTGATCAGAACGCGGATGCAGATTGCCAAGCGCAAGCATGGGCTGGCAGGGTCAAAGTGGAGCGTGCGAAGCGACCTGTTTATTCCGCCCAGTCTAAACGGACAAATGTCGTTGTTTTAAGCTTCGAGAACAAAATCCTTAAACTGCGCACGCAGTGCCACCTTTTGGATTTTCCCCGTGCCGGTATGTGGCAGCTCGTCAACGAACAATACCCGGTCTGGCATCCACCATTTGGCGATGCGCTCGGCCAGATAGGCTTTCACATCGGCTTCGCAGACGTCCGCGCCGGGTTTCTTGACCACGATCAACACGGGCCGTTCATCCCATTTCGGATGCGCTATGCCAATCGCGCCAGCCTCGGCCACGCCCGGACAACCGACGGCGGCGTTTTCCAGTTCAACCGAGCTGATCCACTCGCCGCCGGATTTAATGACGTCCTTCACCCGGTCAGTAATCTGCATGGTGCCATCAGGGTGGAGGATAGAGACATCGCCGGTGTCGAACCATTGGTCCGCATCAACGGCGTCTTCTTCGCCTTTGAAATAGCGTTTGATCACCCACGGACCTCGAATTTGAAGGCTACCCGAACTTTTGCCATCACGCGGCAAGACATTGCCTGCTTCATCGACCGTGCGCAGCTGTACCCCGAACGGCGTGCGACCTTGTTTGCACACAACGTCGATTTGCTCATCAAGTGTCAGGTCATCCCAATTCGGCGTAGGCGCACCCATCGTGCCAATTGGCGAGGTTTCGGTCATCCCCCAGGCGTGCGAAACGCGGACGCCCGATTTCATCAGCCGCTCGATCATGGCGCGCGGTGCGGCCGAACCGCCGATGGTCACGAGTTTGAGTTTACCCAATCCGGCGTCACGTCCTGCGGCGGCCTCGGCATCCAAATGCCCGAACATCGCGAGCCACACCGTCGGAACGCCTGCGCTGTGCGTGATACCTTCGTCGAGAAACAGCCTATGCAATATCGGCGCTTCGTTGGTGGTCGAGAAAACAAATTTCACGCCAGCCGCAGCACCCGCAAATGGCAAGCCCCAGCTAGCCGCGTGGAACATTGGAACAATCGGCAACAACGCCGCCTGCGGGCTCAGGTCGAAAACCGAAGGCGCAATTTCGGCCATTGCGTGAAGCATCGTCGAGCGGTGCTGGTACAGGACGCCCTTGGGATTGCCGGTCGTGCCGCTGGTGTAACACAACATGCACGGATCGCGTTCGTCACCGCCTGCCCATTCATATTCGCCGTCCTGCGCCGCGACCAGTGCCTTGTAGCTGCTGTCATGGTCGAAGATGATATAGTGCTCAACGGTCTTCAGAAAGGGTTTCAGGCGGTCGATTATCGGCTGAAACGCCGCGTCGTACATCAACACTTTGTCTTCGGCGTGGTTCATGATGTAGATCAGGTCTTCATCGAACAGCCGGATATTGACGGTGTGGATGACCCCGCCAAAACCAATTGCGCCGTACCAAGCGGCCAGATGACGGTGGTGGTTCATCGCAAAAGTTGCGATCCGGTCACCGGGCTGGAGGCCAAAACCGGCGAATGCTTGCGACAGCTTGCGGGCTTCGGCAGCGACGCCAGCCCAGTTGGTGCGATCAATACGCCCGTCGGACCACCGCGTTACAATCTCGCGGGTGCCATGTTCGCGTTCGGCATAGTCAATCAAATGGGTGACCCGTAAATCCCAGTCCTGCATCCCGCCCAGCATTTTTCTCTCCCGGTATTCAGCTCTCTAGTGCACCAATGCCAAAACAGGGGCCAGTGGCGCAAGCTCTACATTGCCGATGCCGTCGATTGCCTTAACCTTGTCCAGCAAGCCAGCATCCAGCTGATACCGCCGCCCGAGCACGATATGCGCCCAGCGACCATCGTCGGCGCGGGTTTTGATCACCAGTTCGCTTTTTCCGCCGTGGAGCGGTTCGACCAACTGCGCGAGTTCACGCAAACCGGTTTCGCTGGTCACATCAAGCTGCATCTTGAGCCGGGTGACGCTGACCAGACTGCTGAGCAGCTTCGCGCTCTTCACCGTGAAGCTGGGCACTTCGTCACCAGGGCGCATGTCCATTTCGACGCCGAGCAGCAGACATTCGGCTTCCTTCGCCCATTCGGTCAGCTGCACGCCCACCGCTTCATCAAAACAGCGCACCGAAAATTGTCCGCTGGTGTCGGAAAAATCGGCGACCATGAAGCGCTTGCCCTTGCGCGATTCGCGCCAGCGCACGCCTTCGATTAAAGCCGCCATTGTACCCGCACGGCGGACGCCTTCGGGAATTGGTCCGCTTTCGAGCAATTCAACATTGGTCTTGGCACCGTGGCTTGCGGCGACGGCGGCGAATTGCGAGCAAGGGTGTGCGGAGAAATAGAAGCCGAACGCTTCTTTTTCGCGGTTCATTTGCTCGCCCAGCGACCATAGAGCTGTCTGGTCGATACGCAGTTTCGCCATGTCGGAACCAGCTTCACCAAACAGACCACCCTGCCCGCTTTCACGCGAATCGCGTGCCGATTGTGCCGCCGCCAACAAGGTTTCCGCCGCCGCATGGACCGCCGCGCGGTTAGGCTCCACTGAATCGAACGCGCCTGCAGCTGCGAGGTTTTCCAAACTGCGCCGGTTGAGTTGCGCGGGATCGGCGCGGTTGGCAAAATCGTCCAGGCTGGCGAACAGGCCACCTGCCGTTCGCTCCTCGACCAAAACCTCCATCGCTTTTTCGCCGACATTTTTGATACCACCCAGCGCATAGCGCACCGCAAGCCCGCCCTCATCGTCGCTTTCAACCACATATTCGGCCTCGCTGCGGTTCACGTCTGGCGGCAGACTGGTGACTTCCAACCGCCGCATATCGTCGATGAAAATGCCGAGCTTGTCGGTCTGGTGCATGTCGAAACACATCGACGCGGCGAAGAATTCTTCCGCATGATGCACCTTCATCCATGCCGTTTGATACGCCAAAACCGCGTATGCCGCCGCGTGGCTTTTGTTGAAGCCGTAGCCTGCAAACTTATCGATCAAGTCGAACAATTCGCTGGCCCGGTTTGGCGTTATGTTGTGGACGGCGCAACCGTTGATAAAACGCTGCCGCTGCGCATCCATCTCGGCCTGGTTTTTCTTGCCCATCGCGCGGCGCAGCAAATCAGCTTCGCCGAGGCTATAGCCGGCGAGGATCTGCGCGGCCTGCATCACCTGTTCCTGATAGACGAAAATCCCGTAAGTTTCACCCAGCACGCCTTCGAGCAACGGGTGTGGATATTCGATGATCTCGTCGCCATTTTTACGGCGACCGAACATCGGAATATTATCCATCGGGCCAGGCCGGTATAGCGATACGAGTGCGATGATGTCGCCGAAATTGGTTGGTTTAACCGCCGCCAGCGTTCGTCGCATCCCTTCGGATTCGAGCTGGAACACACCAACGGTGTCGCCGCGCTGCAGCAGTTCGTAGACTGCCGGGTCATCATGCGGCAAAAGGTCGAGATTGACCTTTACGCCGCGCTTGGCCAGCATCTGCGCACCTTTTTGCAATACCGACAGCGTTTTCAGGCCCAAAAAGTCGAATTTTACCAGACCGGCACTCTCGACATATTTCATGTCAAATTGCGTCACCGGGATGTCCGACCTCGGATCGCGGTAGAGCGGTGCCAGCTCGGACAGATCCCTGTCGCCGATCACCACACCCGCCGCATGGGTCGAACTGTGCCGCGGCAGACCTTCTAGCTTCATCGCCAAGTCGAACAGCCGTTTCACCTGCTCATCGCGCCGATATTCCTCGCGCAATTCAGCGACGCCGCCCAGCGCGCGTTTCAAATCCCACGGGTCTGTCGGGTGGTTCGGCACCTGTTTGCACAGCCGGTCGACCTGGCCATAGCTCATCTGCAGCACGCGGCCCGTGTCGCGCAAAACCGCGCGCGCCTTCAGCTTTCCGAACGTAATGATCTGCGCCACCTGACGTGTGCCGTATTTCTTTTGCACATAGCGAATAACCTCGCCGCGCCGTGTTTCGCAGAAGTCGATATCGAAGTCAGGCATCGAGACGCGATCGGGGTTCAGGAAGCGTTCGAACAGCAGGCCGAGTTTGATCGGGTCCAAATCGGTGATCGTCAAGGACCAGGCGACCAGCGACCCGGCACCCGACCCGCGACCCGGCCCCACGGCGATATCCTGCTCCTTCGCCCATTTGATGAAATCGGCGACGATCAGGAAGTAGCCGGAAAAGCCCATCGAAGTTATGACATTGGCCTCAAAGGTTAGCCGGTCATAATATATCTGTTTTTCGTCGGCCCCGGTGATGCCCGCAATTTCAAGCCGCTTTTCCAAACCGGCCAAGGCGTCGTCGCGCAATTGCTGATCCTCGGCACCACGGTCGCCGGCAAGGCTGGGCAAAATAGGATCGCGGTTTGGCGCTACCGCTGCACAGCGCTGCGCCACCACCAACGTATTGGCCAAGGCCTCGGGCAAATCGGCGAATATCTCGCCCATTTGCTTGCCCGTTTTCACCCACGTCTCGCGGCTGCTTTTGCGGCGGTCATCATTCTCGACATATTCCCCGTCAGCAATGCACAGCATGGCATCATGGGCGTCGAAGAAATCGGGCTCGGCAAAAAAAGCCGGGTTCGTTGCTACCAACGGCAGGTCGTGGGTGTAAGCCATATCGATCAACGCCGCCTCAGCAGCTTCCTCAGCTGCGTCGCCACGGCGGCTGAGTTCGATGTAGAGCCGCTGGGGAAACAGCCCCTGCAACCCTTCAAGATAGGCTGCAGCCGCATCAGCCTGCCCTTCGGCCAATAACCGCCCCAAGCCACCCTCACCGCCAGCGGTCAGCGCGATGATGCCGTCCGTTAGCCCCGCCATCTGCGCAAACGTAACATGCGCGTCGAACATTTCGGGCCGATCAAGATGCGCCATCGACGCCAGACGGCATAAATTGCCATAACCGACGTCATCTTGCGCATAGAGCGCTAGCCAATCGCGCGTAAAGGAGTTGACGTCGCCGCGCTCGGGCCGCCGGACGCCGAGCAGCATCCCAATGATTGGTTGAACGCCTTTGGCCTTGGCTGCGTCTTGGAATGGCATTACGCCGTAAAGGCCGTTGCGGTCGCAAATCGCTATCGCCGGAAACCCTAGCTTTTTAGCCGCTTCGCCGATTTCCTTCGGTTCAATCGCACCCTCGAGCATAGTGTATGCCGAGAAGACGCGTAACGGAACGAAGGGGACATAAGGCATAACCTAGCCTAGCGCCGCGATAGCCGATTCGACAACGGGCTGGGTCGCCTTAATTGTGGACAATCACGCAGGCTGCGCGAGCAGCTTCTCGATATCCTTCGCCAACGCCTCCGGCTTCACCTGCGGGCCGTGCCTTGCGACCACCTTGCCCGTTTTATCGACGAGAAACTTCGTGAAATTCCATTTGATGCCGCGTGATCCCATCAGGCCCGCCTGTTGCTGCTTCATGTAGGCCCACAAGGGGTCGGCGTTGTCGCCATTGACATCGACTTTGGCCATTAACGGGAAGGTCACGTCATAGGTCAGCGAGCAGAAATTCTTGATCTCTTCTTCGTCGCCGGGTTCCTGCGAGCCAAACTGGTTGCAGGGAAACGCAATGACTTCAAAGCCTTGATCGGCATATTTGCGGTGCAGCGCCTCCAACCCTTCATATTGCGGCGTAAACCCGCATTTCGATGCGGTGTTGACGACCAGCAAGACTTTGCCTTTGTAGTCGGCGAGACTTTGGCTTTTGCCGCCGGGCAGGGCTGCGGTGAAATCAAAAACACTCATGTTCTTCTCCCTCAAATGCTTTTTAAAACACCGTCATGCAACCGCACCACGCGGTCCATCTTGGCCGCCATCCGTTCGTTATGTGTGGCGACCAGCGCTGACGAGCCCTCATCGCGCACCAATGTCATAAATTCGGCGAGAACGATATCAGCTGTCTTTTCGTCGAGGTTGCCCGTCGGTTCATCGGCGAGCACCAGCTTTGGCCGGTTAGCAAGCGCGCGGGCAACGGCGACTCGTTGTTGTTCACCGCCGGACAGCTTCGACGGGCGGTGGTGCAGGCGTTCTGCAAGGCCCAATTTGCCGAGCAACGCAGCCGCGCGTTCGCTGGCTTGTTCTAAACTAAGCCCTGCAATCATCTGTGGCAGAATGACATTTTCAATTGCGTCAAAGTCGGGCAGCAAATGGTGGAACTGGTAAACAAAACCCAGTTTTTCGCGGCGGATTTCGGTGTGGCGATCAACGCTCGACGCGCTTGCTTCCTCGCCGTCGATCTTGATCGAGCCGGAAAAGCCGCCTTCGAGTAAGCCAACGGCCTGCAGCAAGGTCGATTTGCCCGAACCAGAAGGGCCGAGCAGGGCCACCAGTTCGCCCTTGGCTATCGAAAGGTTCACACCTCGCAAGACGTGGATCGTCACATCACCCTGCACGAATTCGCGGCGGACGTCGGTCAGTTCGACGATGTTACTCATAACGCAACACCTGAACCGGGTCGGTGCTTGCTGCCTTGAGCGCCGGATAGAGCGTGGCCAAAAAGCTAAAAAGCAACGCAAGACTACAAATTGCCAGCACCTCCATCGGGTCGGTTCGCGACGGCAACTCGGTTAGAAAGCGAATCGAGGGATCCCATAAGTTCTGGCCGGTCACAAACTGGATCGCGTTCACCACCGACTGACGAAAAAACAGAAAAATGAAGCCGAGGATCAACCCTGCAACAATGCCCGCACAGCCGATCAATACCCCGACGGTCATAAAAATCTTAAGCAAAGACCGACGCGATGCGCCCATTGTGCGCAGGATCGCGATATCCCGGGTTTTGGCACGCACCAACATGATCAGCGACGACAATATGTTGAACACAGCAACCAGAACGATAATCGACAGCACGACGAACATCGCAACCCGCTCGACCGCCAGAGCCTCGAACAGCGACGCGTTCATCGTCTTCCAGTCAACGACAAGCCCTTTGTCCGCAATTTTGGGCAGAAGGGGTCTCAATATCTCGTTTACGCGGTCGGGGTCATTGGTCTGAACTTCGATCATCCCAATCTGGTCACCGAGTAACATCAGAGTCTGCGCGTCCTCAATTGGCATCACGACAAACGCCTTGTCATAATCATAAACGCCGATTTCGAATATCGCCGTTACTTCATATGATATTTCACGCGGAACGGTGCCGAACGGCGTTGTCCGTCCTTGCGGGTTGGTAATCGTCACCATCTGGCCGACTTGTAAACCCAGATTTTGTGCAAGCCGTGACCCGATCGCCACACGACCGCTGCCTGCGCTCAAACTATCCATGCTGCCCGCCACCGTCTTGCCCTTCAGCGTTTCGTTGCGGCGTATGTCTTGAACGCTCATCCCACGCATCAGGATGACATCATATCGGCCATTGTGCGTTGCCATCAAAGGCTGTTCGATTAGCGCTGTGGCATCAGTCACACCGGGCGTTTTCTTGGTATCGGCAAGGATTTGCTGCCAATTTTCAAGCCGCCCGCCATAGCCTTGGATCACAGCATGACCGTTGAGACCGACAATCTTGTCGAATAACTCGGCACGAAAGCCATTCATCACGCTCATCACGATGATCAGTGCAGCGACGCCAAGCGCAACCGCGACTAGGCTGATGCTTGCGACAAGGAAAATAAATCCCTCGCCTTTACCGGGCAAAAGATACCGCTTTGCGACCATCCGTTCGTATTTCGACAGGATCATTACGCTATAGAATTCACATATTTTGGCATGCCAGCGCTAATAGGTGCGGCCTTGCATACTGGCAAGCATTGTTGCGTCTGTGCAACAGCATTTGAAAAAGCGTCAGGCCGATGCTGCTTGTGATTGCAATAAAAGAGTCATCAGACGATTAGTCTAATCGAATTCGTCGACCGCCATGTGGCCGAGGGTTCAGGGGGAAAAATCAGACCCGCCGGTGGGGACCGGCAGAGGACTGACACTGCGCTAGCAAAGCTGCAATGCGAGACCGTCCGGAACAACTCCGGGCGGTCTTGTTTTTATCCCCCCTTGCAATTTTCGGCAGCGTTCCCATTTTTCTATCCGAAGCACCAAACGGGCTTCAATTGCCGGATGCTGCATCAGCGGGTCCGGTGAACTCAAATTGCTTTAAGGAGAATTTGCAATGCACCGTTTTGATTTTACCCCCTATCGCCGCAACACCGTCGGTTTCGACCGGCTGTTCGAGTTGCTGGAAAATTCCGGCCGCACAGCGCAGAACGAGAATTATCCCCCATTCAATATCGAGCGCACCGGCGAGAACGAATATAAGGTGACGGTTGCCGTCGCCGGTTTCAAACCCGAAGAAATCGAGATAACCGCGCAGCAGAATATGCTGATCGTTGCAGGTAGCAAGGATGTCGAAAGCAACGACAACCGCGATTTCCTTCATATGGGGATTGCCAGCCGCAACTTCGAACGCCGGTTTCAGTTGGCCGATCATATCCACGTGACTGCGGCGGACATGGCCGATGGCTTGTTGATTATCGAACTGGTGCGCGAAGTGCCCGAGGCGCTGAAGCCGCGCAAGATCGAAATCGGCAACCAAACTGCGCCGACCGTCATCGAACATGACGAAACCAAGAAAAAAGGCGGCAAAGCTGCTTAAGACATAAAGTTCGGGGCGGCCGATTGCTCGACCGCCCCGGGCACGATTTCGGTGCCCCCTTCACGCATCATCAACCCGGGTCGCAAGTGGGCCGACGATGGCATGAACTGTGTGATAAGTGACATTGTGTTACAATAATTGTATAAATCAGACAAGATCCCGACAATTATGCGTTGTGCCGTTTTAGACCAGTCGGCTTTGCTTGACGGCTGCCTCGATGAAGCTTGAAAAAAGTGGGTGCGGGGCAAACGGCCTCGATTTCAATTCAGGATGGAATTGCACCCCGATAAACCAAGGATGATCGGGCCGCTCGACAATTTCTGGCAGTGCGCCGTCTGGCGACATGCCGGAGAAATTGAGTCCGCCTGCTTCGAGTGCCGGGACATAATGCGCGTTTACTTCGTAACGATGGCGATGGCGCTCCGAAATATCATTTGCACCGTAGATCGAGGCAACATGGCTGTTCCCGTCGAGCCGCGCATCATAAGCGCCAAGTCGCATCGTGCCTCCCAAGTCGCCGTCAGCTTGGCGCTTCTGCAACCCTTCGGCGGTCATCCATTCAGTAATCAGTCCCACAATCGGCTCGCTGGTTTCGCCAAATTCGGTGGTAGATGCCGCGGTTATGCCCGCAGTGTTTCGAGCACCTTCGATGCACGCCATCTGCATGCCTAAACAAATCCCGAAAAACGGCACATTCTGTTCGCGTGCGAATTTCACGCTGGCAATCTTGCCTTCCGACCCGCGTTCGCCGAAGCCGCCCGGCACCAATATGGCATTCATCGGCTCTAGCCGCGATGCCAATTCATCCTCATTCTCGAACAATTCGGCATCGAGCCATTTGATATTGACCTTGACGCGGTTCGCCATACCGCCGTGGACCAGTGCCTCGTGCAAGGATTTGTAAGCGTCCTGCAGACCGACATATTTGCCGACAACGCCAATCGTTACCTCCCCTTCAGGATTGTGGTAGCGATCCATGATGTCGTGCCAGCGCGCCATATCCGGTTCTTTGGCGTCAGTAATACCAAAGGCGCGCAGCACTTCGCTATCAAGCCCCTCATTATGATATTGCAGCGGCACGGCGTAAATGCTCTCGGCATCGAGCGCGGGGATAACGGCTTCCTTCCGCACATTACAAAATGCCGCAATTTTCGCGCGTTCGCCGTCGGGTAGCGGATGTTCGCAGCGGCAAAGCAGAATGTCGGGCTGCACACCCAATGACGCCAATTCGCGCACGCTGTGCTGCGTCGGCTTAGTTTTCAACTCGCCTGCCGCCGCGATATACGGAACCAGTGTGACGTGCACCGACAATGTCTGGTCACGCCCCAGATCATTACGCAGTTGCCGGATCGCCTCGATAAACGGGAGCGACTCGATGTCTCCCACCGTTCCGCCTATTTCGCACAAAACGAAATCCAGATCATCGGTTTGGGCTTGGGCAAATTCCTTAATCGCGTCGGTAACGTGCGGGATGACCTGCACGGTTGCGCCAAGATAATCGCCGCGCCGTTCACGCTGGATGATTTGCTGGTAGATTCGGCCGGACGTTACATTGTCCGACTGCCGAGCCGATACCCCAGTGAATCGCTCATAATGTCCTAGATCGAGATCGGTCTCGGCACCGTCGTCGGTCACATAGACTTCGCCGTGCTGATAAGGCGACATGGTGCCAGGATCGACGTTCAGATAAGGATCGAATTTGCGGATACGCACGCGGTAACCCCGCGCCTGCAACAATGCGGCAAGCGAAGCCGCCATAAGACCTTTGCCAAGCGAGGAGACCACGCCGCCGGTGATAAAAATGAACCGCGCCATGGGAGGAAAGGCTTAAAGCGCCTTTGCACCAAAAGACAAGCGCACGAATCTAACGGGGCAAAATAATTTTGTGGGAAACCCGATTATTTATCGAGCGGAACGGCATCCGATGGTGCGGCCTTATCCGCGACGGGCGCGGGCGCCGGAGTAGATGGCGCAACACCGCCCGCTGGCACTTCGGTGCGCTGTAGCGTCGTATCAATTTTGGCCGGACCGCCATTTTGGGCAGCGACGAATGCTAACGTAATCGACAGCGTGATAAACAACGTCGCAAGCACCGTGGTTGCACGGGTCATGAAATCAGCGGCACCGCGCGCTGACATCAGGCCAGATGGGCTGCCGCCCATTCCCAATCCGCCGCCTTCCGAGCGTTGCATCAGAATGACGCCAACCAGCGATGCGGCAATAATGCCTTGAACAACGATAAGAAAATCAAACAGACCCATGAGATTATTCCGGAAGCTAGAGCGGCCCTATGGCCTATGATGCCGCCCACATAGCGACTGACCCTACAATCTTCAATGCTATTCGGCGGCGGCCAGTATCGGTTCAAACTTCGCTGCGGTTAAGCTTGCTCCGCCAATCAATCCGCCGTCCACATTGGCAATCGCTAAAAGCATCGCAGCGTTGTCGCCATTCATCGAGCCGCCATATAAGATGCGGA
>JANLRW010000022.1:0-3742 GCA_031361925.1 Sphingomonadales bacterium | reverse complement strand
TTTTCACTTGGAGACGGCCAAGCCGGTCGATCCTGAACGGGTGCGCCGGATGACCGATGCTATCGCGCATCGCGGGCCCGACGGCTCGGGGGTGTGGACCGCGCCGGGTGTCGGCCTTGGCCATAGGCGGCTTTCGATCATCGACCTTGAAGGCGGGGCGCAGCCGATGCACTCGGATGACGGGGCGCTGACGCTGACGTTCAACGGCGAAATCTACAATTTCCGCGAGTTGCGCAAAGAGCTTGAGGCGGCGGGCCACGCCTTTCGCACCCACAGCGACAGCGAAGTCATCCTTCAGGGCTGGCGGCATTGGGGGCCGGACTGCGTTTCGCATTTCCACGGCATGTTTGCGTTTGCGATCTACGATGCGCGGACGAGACAGCTCTTCCTTGCCCGTGACCGTCTGGGGGTGAAGCCGTTATTCTACGCGCCCATCGCCGATGGCAGCATCATCTTCGGCTCCGAACTAAAGTCGCTGACCGCGCACCCAGCGCTTCGTCGCGAGGCCGATCTGGCGGCGGTCGATGACTATATGGCGTTCGGCTATGTCCCCGATCACGCCTGCATCATTCGCGGCGTGAAGAAATTGCCCGCCGGACATACTCTGTTGCTTCAGCAGGGCCGCGCTTTGCCTCAGCCAGTCGAATATTGGGATATCGATTTTTCGAAGCGAGCCAAGGGCAGTCGCGCCGAATTGTCGGAGGAATTGCTACGGCTAATGCGGCAAGGGGTCACCTCGCGCATGGTCGCCGATGTGCCGCTTGGGGCTTTTCTCTCGGGCGGGGTAGACAGCAGCAGCGTCGTTGCCTTGATGGCCGAACATTCTCGCCAGCCAGTTAAGACCTGCTCCATCGGCTTTGACGTCGGCGAACTCGATGAAACAGGATATGCCGACCTGATTGCGAAGCGCTTTGCCACCGACCACCGAAGCCGCACAGTCGCAGCTGACGACTATTCGCTAATGGACACGCTGGCGTATCACTTTGATGAACCTTTTGCCGACGGCTCTGCCTTGCCGACTTACCGTGTGTGCGAAATGGCGCGTGAGCAGGTGACGGTGGCGCTTTCTGGCGACGGGGCTGATGAAGCGCTCGCCGGTTACCGGCGCCACGTGTTCCATGACCAAGAGGAGCGCATCCGCAATCTGTTGCCACAGTCGTTTCGAGGACCATTGTTCGGCGGGCTCGGCAAGTTTTACCCGAAGGCCGATTGGGCCCCCCGTCCATTCCGCGCAAAAACCACATTGCTGTCGCTCGCCCGCACGGGGGCACAGGGCTATACCGATGCGGTTAGCTTGACCAACCCGGCGCAGCGTCACAGCCTGTATTCGCAGCGGATGCGCTCGAATATCGGTAATTACCGCGCCGAGGACTATATGGAGCGCTTGATGGTTTCGGCACCTGCACAAAGCGGCCTCGATCAGGCGCAATATGCCGATATGAAGATATGGCTGCCCGGCGACATCCTCACCAAAGTCGACCGCACCAGCATGGCGGTGGGGCTCGAGGCGCGCGAGCCATTACTCGACCACCGCTTGCTCGAATTCGCCGCTTCGCTGCCTGATAACATGCGCGTGCGCGGCGGGCAGGGTAAGTGGCTGATGAAGAAGACGATGGAGCGCTATTTGCCCAAGGACATTCTCTACCGCCCGAAAATGGGCTTTGTAACGCCAATCGACAACTGGTTTCGCGGCCCGCTAGCAGGCGTCGCCCGTAACCTCGCGACCAGCCCGTTTCTGTCGCACATGGAGCTATTCGACAATGCGGTCGTCGCCAAAGCGGCGGCGGACCATATCGCTGGCCGCGTGAACAATGGACGTTTGCTGTGGCAACTCGTCATGCTGGAAAAATCGGTCGGCACGCTGTTCGCTTAAGGATAAAGCGCCCGCATAAAATATAACCCGTCGGGCGGCGCATTTTCGGCGAGGGCCGCACGGTCCTTGGCATCGAGAGCAGCTTGCAAGTCCGCTTTACTCCACCGCCCGCGACCGACGGCGGCAAGGCAACCGACCATCGACCGCACCTGATGATGCAGGAACGACAACGCCGCTGCCTCGACGATGATATGTTCGCCTTCGCGGCGGACATCGAGCCGGTCCAGCGTTTTGACCGGACTGGCCGACTGGCAATGCGTCGAACGAAATGTCGTGAAGTCATGCAGCCCGACGAGCAATTGCGCCGCCTCGTACATCGCATCTGCATCCAGCTTCGAACCGATCCGCCATGCCCTGCCGCGTTCATGCGTTAATGGCGGACGGCGGTTGACGATGCGATATTCATAGGCACGTCCGATACACGAATAGCGCGCGTGCCAGTCGTCGGCAACGACTTCGCAGGCAATGACGGAAATCGGTTGGGGCATCAAATGCGCGTTAATTGCTCCGGTCAGGCGGAAGGCACTGATATCTTTTTCGACGTCAACATGAGCGCGCATCCCCAGCGCGTGAACCCCGGCGTCGGTTCGGCCTGCGCTGTAGACCAGAACTTGCTCGCCAGTGACCTTGTTGATGGCTTCCTCAACCGCGCCCTGCAACGTCACGCCGACATCCTGACGCTGCCAACCGAAATATTGTCCGCCGTCATATTCGATGGTGAGCGCGAAGCGGGTCATTTGAGGATAGTGCCTGGCGGGATTGTTTTGCCGCGTAGGAGGTCCGCGATTGGCATCGCAGGTTTCCCAGCGCGCTGGATGCGTGTGGGGCGGATTGCGCCAGTTGCGCAGGCTATTGTGAGTTGGTCATCTAAAACGTTTCCCGAAAGGCCATCTGCCGCTGTTATTTCAGCTGCTAAAACCCTAAATCGCTCGCCCTCAAACTCAAACCAAGCCCCCGGCGCCGGATTGAATGCGCGAACTTGCTGCTCGACCTGCTCGGCTGAAACCGAAAAATCGATTCGTGTCTCGGTTTTTTCGATCTTGGCAGCGTAAGTGACACCCTCATCCGGCTGCGGCATTGCAGGGTGCGCCGATATGTCGTTCAGCACAGCAACCATCAGCTCTGCGCCGAGCTCGGCCAGTTCGCTTGTCAGTTCGCCGGTCGTTTTGTGCCCGATCTCAATCTCTGTCGTCGCGCGTACCGGCCCGGTATCAAGTCCCGCCTCCATCTGCATTACCATCACGCCGGTGGTCGCGTCTCCCGCCAAAATTGCGCGCTGGACCGGTGCTGCACCGCGCCAGCGGGGCAACAGCGATCCGTGGACGTTCAGACAGCCATTTCGCGGTGCATCCAATATTGCTTGCGGCAGGATCAACCCATAAGCCGCCACCACCGCCGCATCGAGATCGAGTGCTGCAAACTCGGCTTGCGCCTCGGCCCCCCGCAGCGAAACCGGCGACCGCACTGGCAACCCCAACTCCTCCGCCCGCGCCTGCACCGCCGAGGGCGTCAGCTTCTTGCCGCGACCCGCCGGACGCGGCGGCTGCGTGTAGACCGCCACGACCTCATGCCCAGCTGCCGCCAGCGCATCGAGTGTCGGCACCGCAAATTCCGGCGTTCCCATGAAGGCAAGGCGCATCGTGACTTTTCCTTTGTTTGAAAGCCCCCTAAGGCTGGCGACATGGCATCGCAAGAAATAGACGCACTCGCTCAGGCATTGTCGAAATTGCCTGGCCTCGGCCCACGTTCTGCGCGGCGCGTGGTGCTGCATTTGATGAAGAAGCGCGAGAGCGTAATGCAACCGCTGCTCCGCGCGCTCGAAAATGTCGAGGCGCGGCTGGTGGTGTGCGAGATCTGCGGCAATATCGA
>JANLRW010000444.1:0-2194 GCA_031361925.1 Sphingomonadales bacterium | reverse complement strand
CTTGTAGCTCAGCACGCGGCCCAGCGTGTCGGCAAAGACATAGGCACGCATATTGCCGATATGCGGGTAATTGTAGACCGTGGGGCCGCAGGTATAGACGCGTGCCTCGCCTTCATGGACGGGTTTGAAGGTTTCAAGTTGCCGCGTCAGGCTGTTGAAGAGGCGTAATTCGGTCATGGACGCGCGATGGCTTACGCAGAATGCAAGGTCAAGCCGTCAGAAACCTTCCCAGCGGATCGCCTGATCAATATCCACGCGCGGTACCGTGAAATTATTCACCGCAGCATCCGCGTCACGATAGCCAATCGCCATCCCGCAAAAAAAGATATGCTCATCGTCGATGTCCAGCAACTCGCGCATATAGGTGCCGTACATCGCCCAGATTTCCTGTGCGCAGCTGTCAAGGCCCTCTTCGCGCAGCAACAGCATCACGGTCTGCAGCCACATGCCCATATCCGACCATTGCGGCGGGCCCATATATTTGCGCGTGTAAGTGAACAATTGCACCGGCGCGCCGAAGCTGTCCCAGTTTTTCATCATCTGCGCGATGCGGCCTGCGCCATCTTCGCGCGCCAAGCCGAGCGCATCGAACATCGCCTTGCCGACGCCCCGGCGCTGGTCTTCGTAGCGGCCTTCGAGGCCCTTGGGGTAGATGTCATATTCGGGCGCTTCTCCCATCGGCGCGGTGGCGGCCTTGGCCTTGATCTTGGCGGTCAGGTCGGCCAGCGGTTGGCCGGTCAGGATGACTGCGTTCCAAGGCTGCGTATTGCCGCCAGAGGGCGACGCCTGCGCCTTGGTCAGGACCCGTTGCAACACATCCAACGGCACAGGCTTGTCCAGAAATTGCCGCACCGAACGGCGGGTTTCGACGGCTTCGGTGACGTTCATATTCCGCTCCCCTGAGATTTAATCGTTCAATTAACTCATGCCATGGGGCGCTCGAAACGCAAGCCTATTCCTCGTCGAACAACCCCGCCAGTTGCTCAATCATTGTGCCGCCCAATTGCTCGGCGTCCATGATCGTCACCGCGCGTTTGTAGTAGCGCGTGACATCATGGCCGATGCCGATGGCGACCAGCTGCACCGGCGAGCGGGTTTCGATCATTTCGATGACCTTGCGCAAATGCTGTTCGAGATAGCCGCCATGATTGACCGATAATGTGCTGTCATCAACAGGCGCGCCGTCCGAGATGACCATCAGTATGCGCCGGTCTTCGGCGCGGGCGATGAGGCGGTTGTGCGCCCAGAGCAGCGCCTCGCCATCGATATTTTCCTTGAGCAGCCCCTCGCGCATCATCAGGCCGAGATTCCGTTTGGCGTGCCGCCACGGCTCGTCGGCTTTTTTGTAGATGATGTGGCGCAGGTCGTTCAAACGCCCCGGCATTGGCTGGCGTCCGGCGGCGAGCCAGTCTTCGCGGGCCTGTCCGCCTTTCCACGCGCGGGTGGTGAAGCCCAAGATTTCGGTCTTCACGCCGCAGCGTTCGAGTGTGCGTGCCAAGATGTCGGCGCTGATCGCCGCAATCGAAATCGGCCGCCCGCGCATCGAGCCCGAATTGTCGATAAGCAACGTCACCACAGTATCGCGGAAATCGGTTTCGCGTTCGATTTTGTAGGAAAGCGAGCTACCCGGCGACACAACCACGCGCGCGAGCCGCGCAGCATCGAGCATGCCTTCTTCCTGATCGAACGCCCAGCTGCGATTCTGCTGCGCCATCAGCCGGCGTTGCAAACGGTTGGCGAGTTTGGTCACGACGGATTGCAGGCTGGAGAGTTGCTGGTCGAGATAGGCGCGCAGGCGGTTCAATTCGTCTTCGTCGGCTAGTTCCAGCGCGGTGATGGTCTCGTCATATTTGGTTGACCACACCTTGTAGTCGCTTTGCGGCAGGTGGTCCCAGTTGCGGCGTTGAGGGGTGACCGGCTGCATCCCGTCATCGCCCATTTCGCCATCGGCACCGTCCTGGTCGTCCATGTCCTGCTGGTCGTAATCGGCCTCGGTTTCTTCGCCGTCGCCGTCCTGAGGTTCGCCGCGGGCATCGGCCTGTCCAGCTTCGCCTTCGCCCTCATCCTCACTGTCGCCGTCTTGGTCCTGTTCGTCGTCGGCATCCTCGCCACCTTCATCGGCGTCCGATGGGTCGATATCGCCTTCGGTCAGGTTGAGATGTTCGAGCATCGACTGGGTCAGCGCGGCAAAGGC
>JANLRW010000393.1:0-4489 GCA_031361925.1 Sphingomonadales bacterium | reverse complement strand
GGATGATACCGAAGCGTAAATATGAATCCTCTCCCCCTTTGAGGATAGTTGCGGCAGTCTTGCCTGAGACCGCCGCACCCGGACCCGTCCCCATCCACCCGGGGGCGGGTCATTTATTTTGGAGCCGAGTAGGATAAAATTTGCAAAGCACAGTCAACTTGCGCACAAAACCGAGCTTTTTATCAGCAGTTGACTTGCCATTTTCTGCAGTGCCTAAGGAGCTTTATGGCGACCCCAATCCATCTAATCGGCCTGCCCACTGACCATAATAGTTCGTTCGAACGCGGTGCGGCATTGGCGCCGCCTGCCATCCGCGAAGCGTTATGGAGTGACAGAGGCAACATGGCGACCGAGTGTGGATTAGAAATCGGTGTCGATGTTGAACTCATTGATAAAGGCGATTTGGCGCTGACCAATGCGGACAACATATTTGACGACGCGGTGATTTCGCAGGCCGCGGCTCAAGCATCCGTGTCCAGCGTCATTCCGATCTTCCTCGGCGGCGACCATGCCGTCAGCTACCCGGTTATCGCCGCGCTCGCCGGGCAGCATGGTCCGCTCAACATCCTCCATTTCGATGCGCATCCCGATCTCTACGACGATTTCGAGGGCAATCCCCGTTCACACGCCTCGCCTTTTGCCCGCATCATGGAGGCGCGCCATGCCGCCCGGCTTGTGCAAGTTGGGGTCCGGACACTTAACCGCCATTGCCGCGCACAGGCCGACCGATTCTGCGTAGAAATACTACCAATCGCCGGCTTCAACCCTGATCAGGTTCCGGTCATGTCGGGACCGCTATACATCAGCGTTGATCTCGACGGCATCGACCCGTCCGAAGCCCCCGGCGTCTCGCATCCCGAACCCGGAGGACTTCGTCTGCGCGAGGTGCTCGGCTGCATCGCAAAGCAAACTGCATTGATCGTCGGGGCAGACATCGTCGAACTCAATCCCGAGCGCGACCACGGCGGCGTAACCGCAATTCTCGCGGCAAAGTTGGTGCGCGAGATTGCCGCGCGCATGATGATAAATATGGTTGTCCGGGCATGACCGATATATTTGCTTGGCAAGGTAAAGTGGGGGATGTTTGGGCTTCCGAATGGCAACGCACTGACCGCAGCTTTACCGAACTAAGCAGTCGTCTTCATGCGCATATAATTGCGACTGCACCGCAATCGGGTCGGGCGGTCGACATCGGCTGCGGCACCGGAGAGACATCCATTGCACTGGCGCAGGCAAGGCCCGATTTGGCTGTCGTCGGCATCGACTTGTCCGCGGGTTTGCTCGGTATCGCCCGTTCGAAAGCCGCCTCGGTCGGCAATTTAGCTTTTGTGCAAGGCGATGCCGCTGTGAGTGTTGTGGACCTCGCACCTGTCGATCTTTATGTTTCGCGCCACGGGGTTATGTTTTTTGATGATCCGGTCGGCGCCTTTACCGCTTTTAGAGCGGCTTCGTCGCCGCGTAGCCAGATGATTTTCTCCTGTTTTCGCGACTGGACGCTCAACACATTTGCGTATGAAATGCGCTCGCTTTCCGACAATATCATGCCAACATCAGATGCACCCGGCCCATTCGCCTTTGCCGATGAGGGTAAAGTTCGCCGAATTTTGCAGGATAGTGGCTGGAAAAATA
The DNA here is from genome assembly GCA_031361925.1 of Sphingomonadales bacterium. GTDB lineage: Bacteria > Pseudomonadota > Alphaproteobacteria > Sphingomonadales > Sphingomonadaceae > Sphingorhabdus_B. The sequence goes on along the minus strand of JANLRW010000393.1, from coordinate 2,860 downwards.
TAACGGCTGAAGCGGTCGATATTGCCTATATCGCAGGCGACGGGGATGATCCCGTTGGGGATGCTGTATCGTTTATGCGCCGGATAGGGCCGGCCTCGCGCGCCATTGCCGATGCGGACGAAAACAATAGACCGGCGATGGTCGACGCACTTCGTCAGATTTGCGAGAACCATTTGCACGACGGTCGCGTATTGTTTCCCGCCGCTGCATGGATATGGTCGGCGACAACTTGAAGGGGATTCCCAATGACACTCAAAGTCCATCATCTGAACAATTCGCGATCACAACGCATTTTATGGCTGCTCGAAGAGCTGGGGCTCCCGTATGAAATTGTCCACCATCAACGCGATGCGGTAACCAGTCTTGCGCCGCCCGAACTTCTCGCCGTCCACGCCTTGGGTAAATCTCCGATGCTCGAAGATGACGGCAATATTGTCACCGAATCTGGTGCCATCGTCGAATATATTTGCGAACGCCATGGAGGTGCGCATCTGGTTCCAGCGCGTGGTAGCGACGATCATGTCCGCTATCTTGAATGGCTGCATTTTGCGGAAGGTTCGGCGATGACGCCAATCCTGCTCAACCTCTATACCTCGCGGCTCGGCGAGGGCGGCGCACCGCTGCGTCCGCGCATCGCCCACCAATTGCAAAGCCATTTCCAGTATATGGAGGACAGCCTGCTCCCATCGGGTTATTTCGTTGGCAATGGTCTGACCGGAGCCGACATCATGCTCAGCTTCCCTGCCGAAGCTGCGGTCAAAATGGGCAACGCCGCCGATAAACCGAAACTGGCCGCCTATGTAGCGGCGATCCACGCGCGCCCGGCCTATCAGGCGGCGCTCGCGAAAGGCGGGCCTTATGCTTATGCTTAAGGTAGCGGCAACCGATTGTTGTGATTGTAAATTGCGCACGAAAACTACTTTACTGGTTTTGTCATTTTGTTACTAACCGGTGGTCCATTCTGGACAACAGGGGAGTCGCATGAACAAAATATTTGCAGTCGCTGCGGCGGCTATTTTGCCGTTTGCAGCCGGTGGTTGCGCCACTGTCATTAACGGCACCAGCCAAGACTATGAAATGGCATCAAAGCCAGAAGGTGCGAAAGTGACTTTGTCCAACGGGCAAAGCTGTGTTGCACCGTGCAAAATCAGCTTAAAACGCCGCAATGATTTGACCGCTACGGTCGAACTTGACGGTTATAAAACCGAGAAGGTTTATATCCAGAGCCGTACCGGTGGTGCTGGCGTTGGTAACATTCTGCTCGGTGGCGTCATTGGCGCTGGTGTTGATGCCTCGAACGGATCGATGAACAGCCTTTATCCAAGGCCGCTGAACGTCAGGCTGGTGGCCAACGGTTCATCCGACGAGGCCGTTTTGCTGGACAAGAAGGATGAAACAATCGCGACTGTTGCCGCGCATAACGCGAAGGTAATGGCCGACGTTGAAAAAGGGCTGGCTGAACAGCAATCAAAAGCCGCAAAGAAGGCGTCGAAGAAGAAATAACGAATGTGAACCCCCGGAGCGTGTTATCCACGTTGCGGGGGTTTTCCAGCAGCCAGTAATCGACACATCCGACTTGCAGGGCAGCACATCGTTCCCTAAGTCGCTGGCATTATGACTTCAACTAACGATATCCGCCGGGCGTTTCTCGATCATTTTGGCAATGCCGGCCATGATGTGGTGCAGTCCGCGCCGCTCGTGCCGTATAACGACCCGACTTTGATGTTCGTTAATGCGGGGATGGTGCCGTTTAAAAATGTCTTTACTGGCCTTGAAAGCCGCGCCAACCGTCGGGCTACGTCGAGCCAGAAATGTGTCCGCGCGGGTGGTAAGCACAACGACCTCGACAATGTCGGCTACACCGCCCGGCATCATACCTTCTTCGAAATGCTCGGCAACTTTTCGTTCGGCGATTATTTCAAAGAGGATGCGATTGCGCACGCTTGGGCGCTCTTGACCAAAACCTGGGGTCTGGACCCCGACCGCCTGACCGTCACCGTCTATCACACCGATAACGAAGCGTTCGACCTATGGCGCAAGATCGCAGGATTGCCCGAAGCGCGTATCATCCGTATTGCTACCGATGACAATTTCTGGTCGATGGGCGAAACCGGCCCGTGCGGACCGTGTAGCGAGATATTCTACGATCACGGCGACCATATTTTTGGCGGGCCGCCCGGAAGCCCTGACGAAGACGGGGATCGCTTTGTCGAAATCTGGAATCTGGTTTTCATGCAGTTTGAACGGCATGATGACGGCACCCAGACTGCGTTGCCCAAACCGTCAATCGACACCGGAATGGGGCTTGAGCGGATTGCGGCGGTCTTGCAAGGCGTCCACGACAATTATGACACCGATACCTTCCGCGCGCTGATTGCGGCATCGGAAGAACTCACCCACACAAGGGCGGAAGGCGACCAGAAAGCCAGCCACCGCGTGATCGCTGACCATTTGCGTTCGACCAGTTTTCTGATTGCCGATGGCGTTCTGCCGTCGAATGAGGGGCGCGGCTATGTGCTCCGCCGGATCATGCGCCGCGCCATGCGCCACGCCCATATCTTGGGTGCAAAAGACCCGTTGATGCACCGCTTAGTCGGGAGCCTCACCGCAGAAATGGGCGCGGCCTTTCCTGAATTGCTGCGCGCGCAGCCGCTGATTGAGGAAACGCTTAAACAGGAAGAAACCCGGTTTAGGAGGACGCTCGACAAGGGGTTGAAGCTGCTCGACGAGGCGACTGCTGGTATGACGGCGGGGGCCACACTGGCGGGCGAGACCGCGTTCAAGCTCTATGACACATTCGGTTTTCCGTATGACCTGACCGAAGATGCGCTGCGCACACAAGGCTATGGTATCGACCGCG
>JANLRW010000380.1:0-7001 GCA_031361925.1 Sphingomonadales bacterium | reverse complement strand
GCGCCGTGTTGTGCGCCAGCAGGTTTGCACCACCAAAAAATATATAGCCGCCACCAAGCGCCGCAGCTCCGTTTGCGACCACCGTCCGTTGCATGTTGCTAAGACCCTGATCGAACGACGGCGCAGGCCGAGCACTGTCGGTAATGTCTGGTCGCAGCTGGCCCGTTTCGCCGACGGCATCTGGCATATCGGTGAAGCTAGACCGCGATATCGCTCGAGCCGCCTTTGGCCGAGCAGCATCAGCATTGCGAGATGGCAGGAATTCGGTCTCGATATCAGGAAGCTTATGATGTTCGGCAACGCTAAGCGTTGCTGCGGTTCGCCCGTCATAGCTTAACAAATCATAATCGGTGTCCAGATCGGACAAGTGGCTGGCCGGTTCAAGCTGCGGCGAGAAGATTGCGTCTGGCACTTCGGATGTTGCGGTACAACCATTCCCGCACATGGCAGCCACGCTCAGCGCGGTATTGTGCGCGAACTGGCCGACACCATCCAAAAAAACCAGGTAATCAGACAATCGCGCTCCCTCCCTACGTCATTCGCTGCTCGCTTGTGACCCCCCGGCCCATCGCTTGGATTGCAATCAAGATTCGCGGAATGCCCGGTTAAAGCTGTCGATCATGGGTTGAAGAAGATATTGCATCAGCGAATTGGACCCAAGATCAATGAACACTTCGGCAGGCATGCCCGACATTAGCGCCGCTTCCGGAAATTTTTTCAATTGGTCGGCACCTATTTCCACGGTCACTTTGTAATAAAGTTGACTGGTCGCTTCATCAAATGTCGCGTCCGCGCTGACTCTGCTCACCACTGCATGTAAGTTGGGGATTACGCGCGCTTTAAACGGCGTCAGCTTTACTTCGGCCTTTAAGCCTGGATGAACCACGTCAATATCGTTGGCTTTGAGCCGGGCCGTGACGACAATTTTCTCGTTCGATGGAACGATGTCCAGCACGGGCTGGCCTGCCCCGATCACACCGCCTTGCGTAATCAACCGCAAATTGACAACAGTGCCATCAACCGGTGCCAAAATCTGCTGGCGAGTGCGGATGTCGCCGCTCACCTTCAGCTTTTCTCTGGCCTCGGCGATCTGCATCTGGATGTCACGCTGCTGCGTGGCTGCGTCCATTGCCATTTGGCCATGCAAGAAGGTCATCTGGGCACGTGTCTCGCCCATCGTCCCGCGCAGTCGGTCCAGATTGTTGGTCAGTTGGCCGTGCTGCCCTTCGGCAACCGCTTTTTGGCGTTGGAGTGCCAGCAGCCGGGATTTGCGCTCCAACCCCTCCTCAACCAGCATGCTCACGCCCATCTCCTCGTCAGCCAAAAGCTTTGCCTGATCACCAAGCGCTGATAGCTGCGCGTCGGAACTTCGGATTTCGGCGCTCGCTTGGCCAAGCCGTTGCGAAAGGATCGACGTTTGTTCAGAAAGCCCGCGACGCCGTGTTGCGAACACTGCGTTCGATGCCGCGATTATTGCCTTTATTTCGGGTTGGTCTGCCACAGCGACCAATTCTGCCGGATAGGAGATCGAGCGTAATCCCTGACGTTCGGCCGTGAGCCTCGCATCTTGCGCCAACAGCCCATAAAATGTTGATCGCACCGCAGCATCGCGCGCGTCATTCTGCGTCGTGTCGAGTTGCACCAGCGGTTCGCCCGCACGCACTTTCTGACCTTCGACCACCAAAAAGCGACTGACAATGCCGCCTTCCAGATGCTGCACCGTCCGTCGCCCGCCACCTGCGGCTTCAAGCACGCCAGGCGCAATCGCCGCACTGTTCAGCGGTGCCGACCAGCTCCAGAATCCGAAACAGGCCAGGAATAATGCGATCGACAGAAATGCGAATCGTAACGTTCCGCGCACTCGCGGTGCGCTGTTATCCGTTGGCGGTTTAGGCTCAACATATGGCGTTGCGAAATCGTGCGGCGGGAAACGTGATGGAAAGTTCATGCCCCAAGCCCTTCCTGAGTGAACATCGCTGGCTTCGTTTGTGCCGGATCGGGTTGCGGGACAGGGCGATTAGGCGGACTGGGCGATTTGCTGCCGGACATCTGCTCAATCACAGTCTGCGCATCGCCGAAGGTCGCGACGCGTCCGTCGACCATCATCAGAATCTTGTCGGCCAACCGCAACAGGTTGGCGCGATGCGATACCGTGATGCTTGTAATACCAAGCGCTTTGAGTTTTTTTACAGTTGTCGCCAGTGCCGCATCGCCGCGGGCGTCGAGGCTGGAATTGGGCTCGTCAAGCACGATAAGTTGGGGCATTCCGAACAGCGCCCTCGCCAAACCCACCCGTTGCCGTTGGCCTCCTGAAAGCTGGTGACCGCCGTCGGTCAATATGCAGTCATATCCCGCATCAAGTTGTAGGATCATTTCATGACAATCCGCCAAGCTGGCAGCGGCAATGACGTCGGCGTCGCTGGCATTTGGTCGGAAACGGGCAATATTCTGCCGGATTGTTCCGGGCAAAAGTTCGATGTCTTGTGGCAAATAGCCGACATAGGGGCCGAAATCATCGCGCATCCAGTCAAATGTGTCCGCGCCGTCCAGCCGCACATGCCCGGAACTCGGCTTCAGCACCCCGACCAACATCCGGGATAATGTCGTTTTGCCTGAGGCAGACGGCCCTACAATCGCAAGCGCTGTGCCTGGTTTAATCTCGAAGCTTACATTTTTCAGGATCGGAATTTTCATGCCAAGCGGAACGTAAGTCAGGCCCTCGACAGAGATCCCGCCAGCAGGCTTCGGCAGCGACATCTGCGATGGCCGTGGTCGTGGCAGATCAAAAAACTGCGTGAGGCGCTTGAAGCTATGCCGTGCGAGGACGAATTGTTTCCAATAGCTCATCGAGGCTTCGATCGGTGCAAGCAGTCGTGCCGCGATAATGGACCCTGCAATCATCGCACCACCGGTCAGCTGATTGTCCAAAACCAGTAACGCGCCAAAACCAAGCAGGGCGACTTGAACGGCATTGCGAACGAATTTCGTCGTCGCCAGAACCTTGTTCGAAAACACTTGGGTTTTATCAACGGCTTCGGTTTCTTCGAAATGCCGTTCCGACCAGTGTGCGACCGTGTCGCGGGCCATGCCCATCGCATCAATGACTTCGCTGTTGCGCACGAGGCATTCTGCATATTGCATGTTCTTGCCCGTTTGGACTTGCGCTTCCTTGATGGACGTCCTGGTGACCCGTTCATTATACCAAGTCAGCCCGAACAATATCAACGCTCCGATCCCCGAGATCATGCCGAGCACCGGATGTAGAAGGAACATCACCAGCAGATAAAGCGGTACCCATAGCATATCGACCACGCTAAAAATGGTCGGCGTCGAAATGAAATTCTTGATTTGCGACAGTTCCCGCAATGCTTCGAGGCGGGTCGTCGATGATGTTAGCCTTTGTTCAAGCGAACGGAGCAGCAGCGATGGTCCCAGCCGTTGGGCGAGCCACGTGCCGACACGGTTAGCAACCAATTGGCGGACGCCATCAAGCAATGATCCTAGGATCATTGCCAGCATGATCGCGATGACCAAGAAAAAAAGCGTGTCCTTGCTTTGGCTGGTCAGCACCCGGTCAAAGATTTGCATCATATAGAGCGACATCGCGAGTGCGGATAGATTGGTGATCAGCGAGAAGAAAACGAGCTGCACAGCAATATGGCGCTGGGGTCGCAAGCTGTCCTTCAGGAGATTTTCTGGGCGAACCTTGTTGGCTGCGCCTGACGAGAGTTGAAGCGCCATAACGTTATTCCCCAATCGCGGCGTTACCACCGGCGTGAAGTGGTAGAACAAGCCCCGAAATTAACCCGGCAAGTTCCATTTGACGGTGAACGCCCAGTTTAGCGCGGACACGTTTTAGGTAGGTTCGTGCCGTTTCCTCTGACAATCCGCAGTCGGTGGCAGCGTTGCACAGGCTACTCGACTTGAGGAAATGGCCAAGAAAACGCTGTTCTGATGGCAATAGGCCGAGCGCTTCGAGCAAATGTGTCGGCGCGTCCATTTTGCCTGGCGCAAGCACGATTAACATCGCGCAGCGGGTCGTTACATCGCCTGACCGCGACATCGCCGACACCACATAAGCGAGGCGCCAGTCGCCGCCCGGACAGTCCAGCCGGTGGACACTTTCGATAGGCGTACCTTCAGCTGCGGTCGCGGCCCGCTGAATGCGCTCCCGCAATTCTTTCGCTTGTTTGGGGTTGGTCGCCGAGATTGACCCATCGGCTGATCGGATCAGCCATTTGCGCTGGTCAAGCATCGCCATCGCCGAACTGTTCATAAATAGTGGTTGGCCGTCCGCAGACAGCAAGGTCATCGACAGCGACACGCGGTCAAACATGGCTTCGAGCATCGCTGAACGCTGTGATTGGCGGGCCAGCTGAGCACCGCCTGCTGCCGAATCGGCAAACAACGGGAGGATCAGCTGCAGAGCCCCAATCTCCTGCCGACTGAAAGGCCCCACACCCTGTTGGCGGAAAAATACGGCACGTATGATCGCACCATTATGTTTTGTTTGCGCCACCACAGCATGGTCGAACAGCGCAAACATGTCGTCGCCGTCCGCATCGTTATCTGGGGCGCAATCAGTCTGTGAGCGCAGGTTTGTAGCTGAGATTTGAAACTGAAACGCAGGTTGCTGACCTGCACGAGACCATAAAGTCTCAGCCTTAGCCAGCAGTTGCCGTGTTACCTGAGGTTTGTTCCTTGCGCTCTCGAAACCGATTAAATATGCGTGACGCTGCTGGTCTGCTGCGGAGAGCGCGACCGTCATAATGGCCGACGTTACATCGTATTGGCCTAGATAGTCATGCCATACTTTTCGGGTTGCCGCTGACACGTCGTTTGCGCGCTGGCTCTCATAATCAGGTCCGGATATAACCAGACCGCCTGTGTCATCATGTGGATAGCATGTGTCGCTATCAGGTTCTGCGAAAACCGAGGAATATGCTACGCTCACCGACATTGTTGGCCCCCAAGTATCTTCACCGCTCACGAAGCTGCACTTCGCCCACGCAAAATATGCTTGCGACCATTGTTCTCGACTCGGCATTCCGGCGATACGGTCCAGAATTCGCGTCTGTTGGTGACATTATTTTTGTTGTTCACCAGATGGTTATTTATCAATGACTACGGAAGCCATCGACATGCCACTCGTCTTTTACGGGATCAGGTAGCTCGTTGGTTCTATTTCGAATCCCTCGGATGAGTCTATTATCCCGTTGGACATATCCGTTTGGGTAGTTTCCATCGCGTGCGCCGCGCGATACTCAGAAGGCATAAAAAATAAAGGTCGATCACTCGCGGCTGTTAAGGCTTCAGGAGGATCAACGTGCAGAGAAGATCACGAGTAGGGTTGGGCATGTCGGTTGCCTGCGGCATCGCTGTTGCGGTGACGCTACCGCTGCCGTCGGCGGCGGTATTGGCGCAATTATCCGCGATCGAGAACGTGCCAGCCAACACGATGGCCGAGCTCGCGCGCCGCGTGGTTGATAATAACCCCGAAATTATATCGCAACGCCAGCAGGTGCGTATCGCAGCGGCAAGACTAGCTGCGTCCGAAGCCGGTTTTCTGCCGACCGTGGTCGCCAACGGGCTTGTCCAAAGACGTGAAATCGATGTGAAAAACGGCGGGACGGGCGACGCGAAATTCGTCGCCGGTCAAGCCTCGATTGAGGCGCGCTTGCGTGTCTATGACGGCAACCGCACGCACAATGCCATTGAGGTATCAAAGGCCGAGCTAGCTTCCGCCGAAGCGGTGCTCGCGGCAACGGTTTCAGACATACTCTTAGAACTTCTCACCTCGTCGGCCGATGTCCACCTTAACCGTAAGGTCAAAGAATATTCGGAAATGCAAAGCGAGGCCATTGGCGAACAGCTGCGGGCAACTGCTCGTCGGCTCGAATTCGGCGAATCAACGCGAACTGACGAAAATCTGGCAAAGGCAAGGCTGGCCACGTCGCAGGCGGGTATCCTTTCGGCAACCCAAGAACTGAATGTTAGTGGCTACCGATTTCGCACGGTGAGCGGACAGTCAGCAACCGTCGTTCCGCCGCTGCCGACACTCGCGGCTTTGCCCAATTCATTAGTGCAGGCGCAAAGCCTTGCCGATTCGTCCAGTCCCCGGTTGCGGGCAGCGCAGCTTAATGCAGAGGCGGGCAAGACTGGCGTCTATTTCGCAACCGGCGCATTGCTGCCGCAGCTTGATGCTGTCGGCGGATACGAATATCTGACAGGCGGCGTGACAAACCTGTTCACCGGAAAATTGCCCGATGATCGCTCGGCACTCTACGGCGGGATGGAATTGCGCGTTCCGGTATTCCAACCGCGTGATTATGCCGAGCTAAGACGCGCGCGCGCGCTTCGGGATCAGCGCCTTTCTCAAACCGATGTTGCCGCTCGAGCGGTAACCGAGGAAGTGGCGTCCGGCTGGACGCAGTGGCAATCGGCAAAGAGCACGATTTCAGCAGCGGAGGCTGCCGTTGCCGCTATCCAGCAGGCAGCCGAAGGCATTAAAAAGGAATCAATCGGGGGCAATCGCACGCTCGCTGAGGTGCTCGATGCGCAAAATGAACTTTTGTCGGCACGGGTGACGCTCGAACGTGCCATCCGGAATGAATTTGTGGCCCGGGCCGGAGTGTTGGCCGCAACCGGTGGATTGACGGCGGACTCTGTGCTTGCCGGAAACGCGTCTACCTCAACCAATATATCACCCCGACCGGCCGGCGCGGCGCTTGGCGTAGCAGTGCAAGAGAATGTCGTTGTGGTGGAAACGATCAGTTCGTCGACCCGTCCATCGCCATCTGCGTTGGGCCGAACGGCGAACCAGAATGCCACGGCGAATCCCGGTGCTAAAGACAAATCAATCATACTTGCCGAAAAGCATTGAAAATATAATATTTTTGATCGCTATGGTAGCACTCGGCGGTGCCGCGAGTCCCAAAATAGTCCAAATATAAAAAACGTTGTTCATGTCCCCATGCAGGGATGTTCGGCGCGTTTCCCTC
>JANLRW010000328.1:0-1730 GCA_031361925.1 Sphingomonadales bacterium | reverse complement strand
GCCGGGCTGAGGCAATGCCAGATGGCGGATATGATATTCAATGTCGAAACTGGCATCTTCGACCCAATACGGGTGATCGAGATCGAACGGCACGCGCACCAGTTTCTGGCGGAAACTACGCGCCTTGTCCAAACGGCTTTCGACGTGGCGCAGGATGTCCTTGAAGCGAACGAAACCGCCAGGCGCAGTAGAGGGGTCGTAAATCCCGACCGACCCGATATGCATCGGTGTTGTCGGCGTTTCCAGATAGACGAAACTTGCGTCCTGCCCGCTTAGCTGCTCCATATTTCTCTCCCGTGTTTTTGTTGGGGTGAGACTAACGCTGTTCTTTTTGCTTGGCGAGTCCTAAGCTTTGCGTTGCCGCAACGCGACCAGCAGCCCGGCCATCGCCAGCACCGCTCCGCCCAGCGCAAGCGCCGACCAGCGATAGCCCTCGAACGCTGTCGACAGCATCATCGCGATAATCGGCGTCAGCACACCGGTATAGGCGGCCTTGCCCGGGCCAATGGTCCGGACGAGATTGAAATACAGCGGAAAGGTCAGCACCGAACCAATGATCGCGAGATAGAGCACACCGCCCAGATAGTCAGGGCGCGGATCGATAACCGGCGGTCCGGCAACGGCCAATGCGAAGGATGCGTTGAACACGGTGCCCCACAGCATTGACCATGACAATATGGTCACGGTCGGAAAGCGCGCAACCTTTGGCGCGACTTGCAGGACATTGGAAATCGAAGCGCTCACCACCCCGCATAAGGTCAGCGACAGCCCGAGCAGCACTTCATCGCCGCCAACTGGCGCGGCGCGATATTCCTGTAACATCAGCAGCGCAACGCCTGTCCCGGCAATCGCCGAGCCGATGATGAAGTTTGCGCCAATTGGCCGCCCGAGCCAATATTTCGCGAGCACCGCGTTCGGCACGATCAACAGCGCAAAAATCACGGCGACCAGCCCCGAAGTGATATGATGCTCTGCGGCATAGACAAAGTTGAAGTTCAGCGAAAATTGCAACAGTCCGAGCAATATCGTCCAGCGCATCATTTGGCGGTCAATCTTCAGCGGCTGGCGCATGATTGCGGTCAGTGCAAACATGCAAGTGCCAGCCACCGCAAAGCGGTACACCACCGACCATACGGCTGGAACAGGGCCTAGTCCGTCGCGGATGACGAACCAAGTCGACCCCCAAACAATCGACACGATCAGAAACGGCACCAGCACACGCGGCGTCAGCAGCCCCGGTTCAGGGGCGGGGAAAAAATCGGCGCGGTTCAAAGCGCCGCAATCGCTTTGGCAAGCGGCGCAACGTCGGCGTCGGTATGTTGCCAGCTGGTGACGAGACGTGCTGCGCCGTCCCCCCAGTCATAAAAGTCGAAGCCCCGCGTACGAAGCGATGCCGCTTCGGTTGCGGTCAGGCGAATAAATATCTCGTTTGCTTGCACTTCATGAATCAATCGCTCGCCTGCTGCGTCGGCAATGATGCGGGCCGCAGCATTGGCCGCGCGCGCATTGTCCAGCCACAAATCATCCTCCACCATCACCAGCAACTGCGCTGCCAAAAAGCGACCCTTGCTCTGCAACTGCCCCGCACGTTTGCGGCGGTAGCGGGCGGCATCGGCTAGCGCTGGGTCAAAATAGACCAACGCCTCTGCGCCCATGCCTCCGTTTTTTACAAATCCGAAACTCAGGACATCAACTCCTGCGCGCGCCGTAGCCTCTGCAGGATGACAGCC
>JANLRW010000325.1:0-1586 GCA_031361925.1 Sphingomonadales bacterium | reverse complement strand
CCCGGTTCCGAATTCACCGACAGGATGAATGCCGATGGCTCGGACGCGGGTGGTGATTATTGGACAACCAATTATCCGCAGCCAACATTTCTGTCATCGCGAGGCTATGCCATCGACGTTGAAACGTCTCATTATTGCGAGCTCGATTTTTCCGACAATGCCCGCCACCGGGTGAGTGCGTGGCAAGGCGATCTGAATTTCAAACTGATTGATGACAATGGCGAGAAGCTGACAGGACTTGTTAGCCACGTCGCGGCCCTCATGGGTCAGCAACCACCCCTTCCTGATTGGGCGATCGGTGGCGCAATCGTAGGGCTGAAAGACGGCGCGAACAGCTTTGCGCGGCTCGAAAAGATCATCGCAGCCGGAGCCGCCGTATCAGGCCTGTGGTGCGAAGACTGGGTCGGCATTCGGCAGACGAGCTTTGGGCGGCGGCTGTTCTGGGACTGGCAGTGGAATGCGGAACGCTATCCCGATCTACCCGCCAAGATTGCGGAGCTTAAGGCGCGCGGCATTCGTTTCCTCGGTTATGTGAATCCGTATCTCGCCGTCGATGGCCCGCAATATGCCGAAGCCGCGCGGCTGGGCTATCTGGCGCTCAAGCTCGATAGCGACGAACCTTATGCTGTCGATTTCGGAGAGTTCGATGCGGGCGTTGTCGATTTCACAAACGAGGCGGCCGCCGAATGGTTCTCCGAAGAAATCATCGGCAAGCAGATGCTCGATTTCGGGCTCGATGGCTGGATGGCCGATTTCGGCGAATATCTGCCAGTCGATTTGCGATTGCATAATGGCGACCCGATGGAGGAGCATAACCGCTGGCCCGTCCACTGGGCCAAGGTCAATGCCGACGCGGTTGCCTCGCGGGGGCGGACAGGCGATGCGCTATTCTTCATGCGCGCTGGCTTCACCGGTGTGCAGCAATATTGCCCGCTCCTCTGGGCAGGCGACCAGTCCGTCGATTTCTCCCGCCATGATGGTATCGGCACCGTGATCACCGCGGCGCTGTCGGCGGGGCTGGTGGGTAATGCCTATTCGCATAGCGACGTCGGCGGCTATACCAGCCTGCATGGCAATATCCGGACCGAGGAATTGATGCAGCGCTGGTACGAGCTTGGCGCAGTCACGCCGGTGATGCGCACGCATGAGGGCAACCGGCCCGATGATAATCTGCAGATCGATTCGACGCCGGAATTGCTGTCTGGGTTTGCCCGGTGGAGCCGCGTTCATGCCGCGCTTGCGCCGTGGGTGCGGCATTTATGCGACGAGGCCGTGGCGACCGGACTTCCGGCACAACGCGCGCTCTTCCTGCATTATCCCAACGACCGCGAGACCTTCACGATCCAGGACCAGTATCTCTATGGTGCCGATCTGATGGTCGCGCCCGTGATCGAGGAAAATGCGGTGACGCGCGACGTTTATTTGCCCGAAGACGAATGGGTGCATGTTTGGAGCGGCAAGCATTTCGGCGCAGGCTGGCATAAGGTCGATGCGCCGATAGGATCGCCACCGGTGTTCTGGCGCGAGGGTTGCGAATATGCCAACCTGTTCGCTGGCCTTGTTAGCGTCAGGGACAGCATTCAATG
>JANLRW010000309.1:0-3651 GCA_031361925.1 Sphingomonadales bacterium | reverse complement strand
GACGGCGGTATTTAGCGGACGGGCGTGATGGACCCCAGCCTTCGCTGGGGCGACGGGTAGTGTCGTTAGCGGCTATTGTGTTTTCACTCTCCACCCCCCTCTTCGCCCAAACCCTAATCACCTCCCCCGAACCCGAGGCCGTTAGCCTTACCGTCTACCGCGGCCAGAAATATGGTAATGGTCCCATCGACCCGAACTGGCCCACCGGCTACGCGCTGATTACGGAGACGCGGACAGTGACTATTCCGGCGGGCACGTCGGTCGTTCGTTTCGAAGGTGTCGCCGAAGGCATGTTTCCCGAAAGTGCCATCGTCACCGGCCTGCCAAAGGGCGTGAAGGAAAAGAACCGCGACGCGCGGTTGCTCAGCCCGCAAGGTTTGGTTGACGCCTATCTGAAGCGCGCGGTGACGCTAACCCGCACCAGCAAAGCGACGGGCACAACGCGAACACAAGAGGCATTCATTACCGCTGGCCCCAGCGGCGGGGTGATATTGCAAACGGCGGACGGATATGAGGCGCTGCATTGCACCGGCCTGCCCGAGCGCATCGGCTATGGCGGGGTGCCCGCCAATCTATCAGCAAAACCGACGCTGTCGGTCATCACCCAAAGCGACAACGCGGTGACTGCCAAACTGACGCTCACCTATATGTCCGCCGGGTTCGACTGGCAGGCGAATTATATCGCCCAGGTGCAGGAACGCGGAAGCGACGGTCGGGGTAAGGTCGACATGTTCGCGTGGTTGACGCTGGCCAACGGCGGGAACCAGAGCTTTGTGAACGCAAACACGATGGCAATCGCAGGCGAGCCAAACCGTGTTCGGCGCGGCGCACAGGCGAGACCAACCGGCGGCGCGCTGAACATCCAGTGCTGGCCACAGCAGCGCACGCATCAGGTGCCGTATCGCTTGGGCTATGAACCTGCCCCGCCACCGCCGCCCGCACCAACGGCGATGATGTACCAAGAGGCGGATGCCGAGAACATCGTCGTCACTGGCAGCAGGCGCGACAAGGCGATGTCGTTGGCATCGCCCGTCGCGGTCGTCGTGGCCGAGCAGGAAGACCTCGGCGACCTCAAGCTTTACCGCATTCCCGAGCCGGTCACCGTCAATGCCAAGGGTCAAAAACAGGTCGCAATGCTGGTCAAGCCCGGCGCGGCCTTCGAACATTATTACGCCGCAAACGTCGATAATTTCGGCGAGGACAGCCAGCCGATGACACTGATGCTGCGCGGCGAGAACAAAACCGAAAAAGGCCTTGGCCTGCCCATGCCGCAGGGGCAGGTGATGATTTTTGAGGACAGCAAATATGGGCCGTTGCTCGCCGGGCAAGCATCGCTACAAGACCGCGCGGTCGGCGAGGAAGTCGAAATGGCGGTCGGCCAATCGAGCGACGTGCGGATGAAGCGAACCCAGCTGTCGCAAAGCGGCGCCAAAGGGCGCTGGAAAATCGAAATCACCAACGCGCGGGCCGCGCCAGTCAATGTCGAGGTTGAAATCCCGTATCAGCTGCGCGGTAATCCCAATCAAATCCCCAAGGTCGACGGCGTGCCGACTTGGAGAGCCACCGTAGCGGGCAATGGGGACGCGGTGTTGTTTTATGAGGTGAAGTTGGGGCGGGACTAGGCCGCCAACAACTCCCGCACCAGCGAGGGTTTACGCGCAATCATTGCAAGCAAGACTTGCGCCGGACCGGTCGGCTGCCTGCGCCCATGTTCCCAGTTGAGCAAAGTCCCCTTGGCCACACCAATACTCTTGGCAAACTGGCTCTGTGACAGGCCGGTAGTCGCACGGATGGCTGCGACATCGACACTCGGCACTTCGATCTGATGGGCGATAGCTCCAGTCTTTTCGCCATGGGCAAAGGCAAGCGCTTCATTCAGCCCTTCTTTAATCCGGTCATAAGCTTCACTCATTTTTTGTCTCCATAAGCGGCGACGATCCGCTTGCTCGTTTCAGTCAAATTCGCCTGCTCGGTGCGCGAGAGATTATCCTTCTCGTTCTTGGCGAACACGTCGAGCAGGAACAACGGCATATGCGTTCCGCCGAACACGTATATCGTCCGGTAGCCGCCACTCTTCCCGCCGCCCGCACGCGGCACACGAACCTTGCGCAAGCCACCACCAAGCGAAACCCCTGCTTCCGGGTTTGCGGCGAGATAGGTAACGATGCCCATACGCTCGTCATCGGACATGACCGCCTTCGCCCGCTTCAGGAACGTGTCCAGTTCGACGACGGTCTGGAGACGGGTCATATGTCTGCAATCTATACGCTGCTGGCGTATATGTCAATGGCTTACTACAAGTTGATCGTCCGAAAACAAATAGCGTGCCACCAGATATGCCGCCAGTGCTCCCGCCAGTTGCGCCACGACAAATGCAAACACATCGGCAGGCGCGATACCTGCAAAACTGTTGCTCAGGCTTCGCGCGATTGTGATCGCCGGGTTGGCAAAGCTGGTTGATGAGGTGAACCAATAGGCTGCGGTGATGTAAAGCGCGACGCTGGCAGGCACCCATTCCGTCCGCGCTTTGATCGTCCCGAGGATGGTCAGTAGCAGTCCGAATGTAGCGATAAATTCGCCTGCCCATTGACCGACGCCGGTTCGCGCTTTTTCCGAAAATTGCAGGACGGGCAGATCGAACATCAAATGCGCCGCCCAGACTCCCGCCACGCCACCCACAAATTGTGCGGCAACATAAGCGACCGCAAGGCCAGTCCCGATCTCGCCGCGCAGCCGGAATACCAGGCTGACCGCAGGATTGAAATGCGCGCCCGAAATCGGTCCCAGCATCGTAATCAAGACAAACAGCATGGCCCCTGTCGCCAGCGTATTGCCAAGCAAAGCGACCGCTCCATTGCCGCCTGACAGCCGCTCTGCCATTACTCCCGAGCCAACGACAGTGGCGAACAGGAAAAAGCTGCCCAGCGCCTCTGCCGCGATCTGGCGACGGGTCTGCCCGCTCAAGCAGACACCCCGGTCGCGCCCTGCTCGCGTCCGATTTCCTTGAGTTTCGCCTTCAGGGCCATCGCATTGATAGCCTCCAGTGGCAGTGCCAGAAACAGTTCGATTCGCCGCCGCAGATAGCGAAGCGCCTGCACAAACGCATCGCGTTGGCCATCGCCTTCTACCGCCGCCGGGTCTTCGATACCCCAATGCGCGGTCATCGGATGGCCTGGCCAGATCGGGCATGTCTCGCCTGCCGCATTGTCGCAAACGGTGAAGATGAAGTCGAACACCGGCGCACCTTCGGCAGAAAATTCGTCCCAGCTTTTGGAGCGATAGCCTTCATGGGCAAAACCGAGCCCCTTGAGAACGTCGATAGCCATCGGATGCACCTCGCCCTTGGGAAAGCTGCCCGCGCTATACGCCCGAAACCGTCCCGCACTGTCGTGGTTCAGTAATGCCTCGGCCAATATCGAGCGTGCCGAATTTCCGGTGCACAGGAACAGCACATTGTAGGTCCGGTCGCTCATTGCCCTATCCGATGCTTGGCGCACAGCAGGCATTGGCTGTGGCGCTCGATCCGGCGAGCGCGCCGAAATCCGGACTATCGCCATAAACGGTGCTGTCGCCATGCGTCAGGAACGCTTCCCACCGGACGCCATCGGGATCGGCAATCCAGCTTTTTTCCGATTTGGCGTAACAGCACGT
>JANLRW010000252.1:0-2108 GCA_031361925.1 Sphingomonadales bacterium | reverse complement strand
GCCGCCAATGCCCGCCTTGCCCTTGTGAGTGAGCGCGTTGGCGGTAGCAAGATTTCCGCCGCTGATTGACGGAATGCAATCAACGCGACCTGGCTGCGTTTGACATAGGCCTGCGCCAGCATCATCTCGACCGCCCCCTTTGCCTCGGCGAGCCGCGACAGCGCCGAGGAGCCCGAGGCATCGACCGCGAAGATTGTCAGGCTCTCGGTGCGCTGCTCATAATGGCGGACGCGCAGGTCGGATTTGCGGATGTGGATGATGCGCGTATCGCCCGCGCGCGCCAACTGCCGCCGGATATTCTGCCACGGTGCAGCGGCGCGCAGGCTGTCGATCAGCGACAGTCTCTTGCCATTACCCGGAACGCCGGGGCGGCTCCCTAGCGGCCGACCGCGCATGGCCGATTTCTGCTTCTGCCCCGATTTACCCCCCTGCCCTTTGCCGCCGCGTTTGGTCGCGCCATCGATCTGGTCGAGAATATGTTTGGGGATCGCGGCTGCGGCGGCCTCCAGCATGATATCCTCAAGGTCGATATCCTCGATATTGCGGTTGTCGCTGTCGCTATCGTCAGGTTCATTGTCTTGCGGCTGGTTATCCTCAGGCTCGGGCGGCGGCGGTTCCATTTGCGGCATCTGCGTTGCGCGCGGGGAGAGGACCAGCCGGACGGCGGCGGCGATGTCGTCGTCGATGGCTTGAGTGCGCCCTTTCAGCGCGGCATGGGCGCGTGCCGCCGAGTTTGCAAAAATCAGCGCGCGGACGGAGCCGATGCCGAGTGCTGCCGATGTCACCGCAATCGCGCGCAACTGATCGTCGGTCAGTGGCTCAACCTTGGACAGCGGTTTTGCTTTCGACCATCCGCCTTCAAACGTACGCAAGCCGGAAACATCGCAATAAAACGCCATCCGCTCGGTCAACACCGCTGGCGGCGCTTCATCGGACTCTTGGCTGTCGTCGAGCAAGATCGCGGCAACATCGCCGCCGTCCATCGCCTGAGCGATATGCGCCGCGACATTGGCTTGAACGCGCTCGGCCATTGGCACAATCACAACCCCGCCCGCCGCAGTGTAGAGCAGCCCGGCTCGCATGACGCTCTGCCCCGCTGCCAAGGTCGCGGTCAGGTCAAGCCCGCCAAGCAAACGCTCAGTATCGACATTGGACGGTATTTTCGCGACCGGGCCGAATTGGCCAATCGTATTTTTCGCGAAGGCGACCATCTCATCACGCACAGGCCCGTCGCCGCGCAGGACGATGCCGCCGAACAGGGACGGGTTGCGGACAAATAGGTGGAGCGCCAATTCCGCGTCGTCGACCACGGTCATATTCATAGTCTGGTTCAAGAGAGATTGTTCACGCGGAGGCGCGGAGACGCGGAGGAGATATGATCGCTAACGCCGCACCGATCCCAACCTATTCTCCGCGTCTCCGCGTCTCCGCGTGAACTCATTTTTTTCACCCGAACAGTTCTTCCAGAGCGCGTTCGATCCGCGTTGTCGAGCCGGTCTCGTCGAGCACATTGCGCCGCAAGCGGTGCCGGAGTGCAAGCGGCGCGATTTCTTTCAGATGCTTGCGTGTCACTTGCTTTTTGCCATCGAGCGCCGCCAGCGCCCTGCTGCCACGCATCAGGGTAAGTTCGCCGCGCAGCCCGTCTGCGCCGACTGCCTTGCACAAGGTTGCCATGTCTTCGAGGATGCCCTCGGGCGTCTCGACTTTGGGGAGCGCCGCCTTCGCCTTCGCGATGCGCTTCAACACCTTGCCATCCTCGTCTGCCCAGGCCGCCGCGAAAGCTTTGCCATCCTGCTCGTTCGCGTCGCAGCGTTTCATGATCTCGACGCGGTCGGCAATGTCCTCGGGCGTCCGCACCTCAACCGAAAGGCCAAAGCGGTCCAGCAATTGCGGGCGCAATTCGCCTTCTTCGGGATTGCCGCTACCCACCAACACAAACCGCGCAGGATGGCGGATGCTTAGGCCGTCGCGCTCGACCAGATTTTCGCCCGACGCCGCAACATCGAGCAATAGGTCGACGACATGATCCTCGAGCAGATTGATCTCGTCGATATACAAAAACCCGCGATGCGCCTTCGCCAGCAACCCCGGCTCGAACTGCTTTTCGC
>JANLRW010000248.1:0-2578 GCA_031361925.1 Sphingomonadales bacterium | reverse complement strand
GCAAGCGTTGCGGTATTGCCCTTTGTCAATCTGAGCGGCGATCCGCAACAAGCCTATTTTTCCGACGGGCTGGCCGCCGAGATCCGTTCCGAGCTGACGCGCAATGTGTTGTTGCAAGTCGCGGCGCAGACATCATCCAACAGCTTTCGCGATAATAAAACCGACGTCAAAAACATCATGCGACAGCTGCGCGTGGCGTATTTGCTCGAAGGCGACGTGCGGCGCGAGGACGATAAGGTCAAAATTTCAACGCGGCTCATCGACGGCAGCGGGTTTGAAAAATGGTCGGACACATTCGACCGCAAAATCACCAGCATCTTCGAGGTGCAAAGCGAAATTGCCGGCGCGATTGTCACCGAATTGTCGGCGCAGATCGGCAACACAACAGCCGGCGGCAAACCCGACATCGCAAAAACGGGCGGCACGAACAGCGTTGCCGCCTTTGACGCGTATTTGCGCGGCAAGGATTTGTTCGAAGCCGGTGCCAGCGAAGCGAGCGACCGGCTGGCGCTGGCCAAATTTGACGAAGCAATTGCCGCCGACCCGAAATACGCCGCCGCTTATGCCGCGCGCTCGCGCTCGGTCGCGGTGCTCGCCAACCAATATGGCGGCGATTTGAAGGCGCAATATGCGCAGGCCGTCGCCGCCGCGCAAC
Source organism: Sphingomonadales bacterium (assembly GCA_031361925.1). Taxonomy (GTDB): domain Bacteria; phylum Pseudomonadota; class Alphaproteobacteria; order Sphingomonadales; family Sphingomonadaceae; genus Sphingorhabdus_B. The sequence continues at coordinate 1,923 of JANLRW010000248.1, read as the reverse complement.
AGGCGGTGGCACTCGCGCCGCAATATGCCGAAGCATATTCATCGCTTGGTTTTGCGCTCGCATATGGCCAGATGAAATTGAAAGCGGCGCGCGAGCCGTATGAAACATCGTTGAAGCTGGGCGGCGGCGACGCCGATATCTTGAGCCGTTATGCGATTTTCCAGGCGCGGCTGAAATGGTTTGGTCCGGCCAATGACACGATTGCCCGCTCGCTGGCGCTTGATCCGTTGAACGCACGGACGCTGCGGACAATCGGATCGATCCATTATGCCGCTGGCGATTATCCCGAAGCGCTCGACGCGCTGAAGCGTGCGCTTGCGCTCAATCCCAAGCTGGGGGCGGCAAAGGCGATCATCGGCGGGGTGCAATATATGATGGGCGACATTGACGGTGCCGAAGCATCCTATGTGGCCGAAAAGAACCGCTTGTTCGGGCTTGCCGGCATTGCGATGGTCGAACAGCGCAAGGGCAACCGCCAGAAAGCGCAGCAAGCGCTCGACCAGATGATCGCCGAGAACGGCACCAACAGCCTGTATCAGCAAGCACAGGTCTATGCGCAGTGGGGTGAGGTGGCAAAGTCGGTCAAGGCGCTGCTCGATGCGCGCGCGGCGGGCGATAGCGGGCTGATCCAGATCTATTATGATCCGCTGTTGACCCCGGTTCGCGGAGAGCCCGAATTTTCGCGTTTGCTAAAAGACATCGGCTTCGTGTAAATTGATGTTTCTTACAACAGGGAAGGGATGGCACATGGGCAAAGTTTCTACTGCGATTTTGGCACTATCTGCAGCTTTGGCGCTGGCCGCCTGCGGGGAAAAAGCGGCTGAAACCGAAAACACTCCTGAAGACATCATCGTCGCCGACGAAACCGTTGTTGACGAACCAGCCGCCGACACCGCAGAAAAAACCGGTGCGGCAGAGGACACCACAGACGCCGCCACCGATGAAGCCGACGCGACCGAGGCCGATACCGAAGAAAAATAGTCGGACGAGTTCAGGATTTAGCGTCAGGACCTAGGCAGCAGTGGCCTTTTTCGCCACGCGCTTGTTCTTGGCGATGCCGACGCGTTCGAGCGGGTTGACCAAAGCCTCATAGCGCCCGAACAGATGTTCGACGCGGTCGCGGTCGCTGGCGAAGGGGGCGGGACGGTAAAGCCGGTCGACGGCAGTATCGAGCGCACCGTGCGCTTTGCGCAAATTGCCGGGCATCGTGTCGGGGTCGTAGAGATCGGCAAGGCTTGAGGTCGGATGCGCGGCGCGGGCGTCGAGCACGGCCTGCGCCAGCGTTTCGATTTTGGCGCGCTGTGCAGGGGTGGCTTCGGGCCATGGGAAGGTGTTGTAGACTAAGCCTTTCGAGTATCGGAAACGGCTTTCCAATCGACCGCCCATATGGCCTAGCCATGCCATGTGGGCACGACTTGTTAAGATGGCAAAATCGTAGAGGGTGGCGTCGAGCAAAACCAAAGCTGCATCACTCGGTATTGTAGGCGGTTCAAGCCAACCAATCGGCGTGTATTCTCGACGTTCGGAACTGACCCTCGGTATTAGTAGGTAGCTGCGGTCGGGCAGTAAGTTAATGTGGTATCGTGTCGGAGTAGTGGCGAGGTCTCGTGTCGGCTTGCTCGTGCGTGAAAGCCGAAACTCCCTGACGGCTGCGATGCGCTTCATCACGTTGGGTAACCGGCGAAGCTTATCTGGCGCCGTGTCGTGAAGAGCTAGAATCCATCGCATTGAGCCGTTTATGAACTCTTCGGCACCGACAAATGGGCGAAACAAGACTTTCGATTCCGGTTCAGTTTCAACAAATTTTTGAAACTCAGAAGGAGTGAATATGAAGTTGCCGTCGTCAATCGGTTTCGAGCCGATAACCAGAGTGGTCGCGCCATTGATCGCTCTTCCCTCTTCCTTCACCACCAAATGCCGGTT
>JANLRW010000211.1:0-1718 GCA_031361925.1 Sphingomonadales bacterium | reverse complement strand
TAAAGTCACCAGTAGCGATCGCATACTGCAATTTGCTTCCATCAACTTTGATGTGGCTGTAGAAGAAATATATTGCAGTTTATGCACAGGTGCAACTTTAGTATTTCGAACTGACAAAATGATTGCCAATTCGCGTACATTTCTACAAATTTGCGAAGATTGGCAAATAACTGTACTTGATTTGCCTACCGCTTATTGGCACGGCGGGATTGGCAGTGCGCGCGGGCACGCCGATTATGAACGCGCGCATCAGGGTCCGTTCCTCAAAGCCTTTCCCGACCGCATCGGCGGCAACCATAAATGCCGGATCGGCGACGGCAGTTATGTCGCCTCGACCGGCTGGCCGAGCCTGAATGCCACGCATCTGGGTGATGAATGGCTCGGCATCCCCGCAACCGGCAAACGCATTACGCAGCGGATCATGGATTTCTGGCGGCGCGAAGGCGACTTGCTGGCCGAAAACTGGGTGTTCATCGACATGATCGACCTGATCGGCCAGCTAGGGACCGACCTGCTGCCCGACTACAAAAGGGAAATATCATGATCCGCGCGCAGGAATTCACCCAAGGCCGCCGCTTTGGCGCGCTCGCCTTTTTGCTGGTCGCCTATTTCTTTTACGCTTGGTCGTGGAACACCGTTGATATCCTGCGGCCTTATATCAAGGAAAGTCTCGGTCTGACTGACCTGCAAGCGGGTTCTGCTTACACGCTGCAATCCATCGGCGCGATCGTCGGCGCGGTCGTGATGGGTCAGGTCGCGGATAAGATCGGGCGGCGTAACGCGTTGGTCATTTCGATGTTCGGCTATGGCTTTGGCCTGCTCGGCGCGCTGGTCATCACCGATTATACCGGGTTAATATTTCAGCGGATCGGGCTTGGCTTCTTCATGGGGTCGATGTTCCCGATTGCGGTCGGGATATATTCAGGCCTGTTTGCCCGCGATGTGCGCGGCGTCATCGCCGGATTTGTACTCGGAACCTATAATCTTGCGGTGGCCGCCTTAGGCTTCATGTCTGCGGCTGCATTCAAGGCCGGTTATGACTGGAAAATATTGCTATGGGCTGGCGGCGTCCCCGTTGCCATTGCCCTATTCGCGTTTCTCGTCATCCCCGACGACCGTCATTTCATCCCGATGGATGGCGCTAGCGACGGTGAAGCCGTCGCAAAGTCGAAGCTGCCCATAACCGAATTGTTCAAACCGGGCGTCGCCAAACAGACGATCTTGCTGGCGACCATGACCGGCCTCAACTTTTTCGCCTATCAGGCGTTTACCGGCTGGGCGACAACCTATCTGAAGGAAGACCGCGCGATACCCGATACTGTGGTGGGCGATGTGCTCGGCTGGCAGTTCATTGGCGCAGCCGTCGGCGGGCTGGCGTGGGGTTTTATCAGCGACCGGTTTGGCAGGCGCAATGCAGCTTGGGGCTTTGTCGCGGCTGCGGCGATTATCCCGATCTATCTGTTCGTGCCAATGCCGATCGGCCTGCTAGAACTGACCGGTTTCACCTACGGCGTCATGCTATCGTGCAGCGCAATCTGGGGGCCGTGGCTATCCGAACTCTACCCGCCGCACTTGCGTTCAACCGCCGCGTCAATCTTCAACTGGGGCCGGGTCATCAGCATGACCGCGCCGCTGATCACCGCGCCGCTGGCCGAGACGTTTGGCCGCGCACCCGTCATGAGCCTTGCGTCAATCAGCTTTTTGGCGGCGGCGATAAT
>JANLRW010000188.1:0-4274 GCA_031361925.1 Sphingomonadales bacterium | reverse complement strand
AAGGTCCTGCCATGGATTCCCGCTGTTGCGGGAATGACAAATGTTGGGTGGGTTATGAAGCGTTAAAATCGTTTTCCTACAGATCACCCAATCAGGCATATACTGCCAGATGAACAGCTTGATATTGCCCTTCCAACACTCACCCACTATGCGCAATCACTGCGTTAAGGGGCTAACTCCCCCTCGACATAGCCTCAACTTCTTCAACTTTGTAAAGCACACCGACAGTGTTGACGAAGCGGCGACACAGGCCTATCTGTGCGCCCAAGCCCGTTCTGGGCGTGAGGCGCGACTTTCACAACAACCGCGCCACTTGACCTTCACATCCCGCCGGTTGCTTTTACGAAACCGGCTGTCATTTCGGACCCAAGGTCCATCAACGGAATAAATTTATGCATTTGAAAGAGCTGAAAAGCAAAAACCCCGCCGACCTCGTGTCGATGGCCGAAGAATTGGGCGTCGAGGGCGCATCGACCTTGCGAAAGCAGGATCTGATGTTTGCGATCCTGAAAGAACTCGCCGATGATGGCGAGCAGATCATGGGGCTCGGTACAATCGAGGTTTTGCCCGATTCTTTCGGCTTCCTGCGTTCGCCCGAAGCCAATTATCTCGCAGGTCCCGACGATATTTACGTATCGCCCAACATGGTCCGCCAATTTGGGCTCCGCACCGGCGACACCGTCGAAGGCGAAATCCGTGCACCCAAGGATGGCGAACGTTATTTTGCGTTGACCAAGGTCATGAAGATCAACTTCGACGATCCTGATGCCGTGCGTCACCGTGTCAATTTCGATAACCTGACGCCGCTTTATCCAGACGAGAAACTCACGCTCGATTCGCTCGATCCGACGATCAAGGATAAGTCGGCGCGCGTGATCGACATCGTTTCGCCCCAGGGCAAAGGCCAGCGCGCGCTGATCGTCGCGCCGCCGCGCACGGGTAAAACCGTGCTGCTGCAGAATATTGCCAAGGCAATTACCGACAACCATCCGGAGGTGTTCCTGATCGTCTTGCTGATCGACGAACGGCCCGAGGAAGTTACCGATATGCAGCGTTCGGTGAAAGGCGAAGTCGTCTCCTCGACCTTCGACGAACCCGCCACGCGCCACGTTCAGGTCGCCGAAATGGTCATCGAAAAGGCCAAGCGTCTGGTCGAGCACAAGCATGACGTGGTCATCTTGCTCGATTCGATAACCCGTCTCGGACGTGCCTATAACACCGTTGTCCCAAGCTCGGGCAAGGTGCTCACCGGCGGTGTCGATGCGAACGCCTTGCAGCGCCCTAAGCGCTTCTTTGGTGCGGCGCGGAACATCGAGGAAGGTGGCTCGTTGTCCATCATCGCCACCGCATTGATCGACACCGGCAGCCGCATGGACGAAGTTATTTTCGAAGAGTTCAAGGGCACGGGTAACTCGGAAATCGTGCTCGACCGCAAGGTTTCGGATAAGCGCATCTTCCCCGCGCTCGACGTTGGCAAATCGGGCACGCGCAAGGAAGAATTGCTGGTCGAGGAAGGCAAGCTCAAGAAAATGTGGGTGCTGCGCCGTATCCTCATGCAGATGGGCACCATCGATGCGATGGAATTCCTGCTCGACAAGATGAAGGATTCGAAGACCAACGAAGACTTCTTCGATTCGATGAACCAGTAAGCATAAGCAATAGGGCTCAGTATGTTCGAATTTCTGATTGCTACCGTATCGACCGCCACCTCGTTGGGCGGTCCCGCCGAGATCTGGGCGGCCATCGTCAAGGATTTCTCGAACATTACGGAACCGGCGGCATTCGCGGCATTCGTTCAGGTGTTGCTGATCGACCTTGTGCTGGCGGGTGATAATGCAATTGTCGTCGGGGCCTTGGCTGCGGGTCTACCTGCGGACCAGCGCAAGAAAGTAATCCTGATCGGTGTCATCGCGGCATTGGTTTTGCGCGTTATATTCGCGCTGATGGTGAGCTGGCTGCTCGGTATTGTTGGTTTGGTGCTTGCAGGTGGCCTGCTGCTTTTGTGGGTCGCATGGAAAATGTACCGCGACGTGACGCGGTCGCACGCCACTGAATCAGCGGGTTCCCCCGAAATAGTCGGCGACGAAAATTCGGGAATCCCAGCGTCTAAAAGCTTTGCCGCAGCCGCTTGGTCGGTCGCGATTGCTGACGTGTCAATGAGCCTCGACAATGTGCTCGCTGTAGCGGGGGCAGCGCGCGATCATCCCGGTATCATGATTGTCGGCCTTATTGTCGCGGTCGCATTGATGGGGATCGCGGCTAACATCATTGCCCAATATATCGAACGCTACCGTTGGATTGCGTGGGTTGGCCTTGCGGTCATCGTTTATGTTGCGGGTAAAATGATTTGGGAAGGCTGGCACGAGGTGCAGCCTTATGTCGTGGCCTTTGCGGGGATGTGATGAGAGAGGCCGGGTTTCAGGAGCTTTTCTCTTTAGGTTAGATGTTTGGCAAAAAACGCTGCTGTCCGGGAATCGGCCAACTGTGCACCTATATTGTCCCGCCGCTCACCCATCTCGGTCGCAAAGCCGTGGTCGAGGCCTTCATAATCGTGCACCGTAACCTTGGGGTGGCCGTCTAGTCCAGCGTGAATCGCGGCCTGCACCTTTGGCCCGACGAAATGGTCGGCGGTAGGAATATGGAGCATCAGCGGGTTGGCAATCGCGTGGCTTTCACCGAGCATCTGGTCGATCATCACGCCGTAATAGCCGACAGAAGCAGTGATATCGGTGCGCGCCGCGGCCATGTACGCTAGTCTTCCGCCCAAGCAGTAGCCGACGCAGCCTACCTTTGTGACCGGTGCCTGCCCGGACAGTCCGCCACGAATCGCATGAATGACTGCCTCGATGTCCTTCACACCGTCATCCGCATCATATTGCCCGAAATAACCGAACGCTTCCTGCAAATCGGCCTCAACATCGGGGTTGAGTTCGACCCCGGGGGCAAAACGCCAGAAGATATCGGGCGCGACTGCGAGGTAACCGTCGGCGGCCAGCCGGTCACATTTTTGGCGGATGCCCGCGTTCACGCCGAAAATTTCGGGAATGACGATGATTGCCGCTGTAGGTGAGTCGCCGGGCGAGGCCATATAGGCTGGAAACAGGGCGTCCTCGCCCAATGCATTGATGGTCACCATATCGCCCATATTCCTGCTCCTTCGCTCTGCAATTGCTTGATTCGCCGTTGTGACTATAGTGCGTGACAAAGCAGGGAAATGAAAGGGAGGGCGGGGCCCCATGAAGATGAATATCGAGATTGATTGCTCACCCGAAGAGGCGCGCGCTCTTTTGGGCCTGCCCGATGTCACCAAGGCGAACGAAGCCTATGTCGAGAATGTAACCAAGCTGATGAAAGGTGCAGGCGGCATCGAACAGTTGCAGGAAATCGGCAAGCAAATCGCGCCAATGGGGCAGATGGGGCTGCAACTGTTTCAGCAGCTGATTGAGAGCGGCGCCAAAGCCGCGTTTTCGGGCATGAGTCCCAAGGATAAGAAGTAACTTTAGAATATGCGCGCCGCTGACACGATCTTTGCGCTGTCGAGCGGTGCGCCTCCGGCTGCGATTGCGATTATCCGGATCAGCGGGCCTGCGGCGTTTGATGCAGTAAAAGCGCTGGCGGGCCGCTTGCCTGTGCCGCGCCGCGCTTCGCTGGTGACATTGAAGGACACCGCGGGCGGTGAACTCGACAGAGCGCTAGTTCTAATCTTTCCTGGCCCGGACAGCGTGACCGGCCAGGATTTGGCGGAACTGCATTTGCACGGAGGCCGCGCCGTGGTTCGAGCGGTAGAGGCGGCACTGACTGCGCTGCCCGATATGCGCCAAGCCGAAGCGGGCGAGTTTACCCGGCGCGCATTCTCGAACGGTCGTATGGATCTCAACGAAGCCGAGGGCTTGGCTGATTTGCTTACAGCGGAAACTGAATGGCAACGCCGCGCCGCAAGCGCGATGATCAGCGGGGCGTTTAGTTCAGCGGTCGAGGAATGGCGGCAGGAGATTTTGCGGCTGTCGGCGATGACGGAGGCTGAGCTCGACTTTTCCGACGAGGGCGACGTAGGCGAACAGGATAATAATTCAATTTCAGATGGTTGTGTGGCGCTTTATAATGCGATTGGCGCTTTATTAGCCGCCCCGCCCGCTGAAAAACTGCGTGACGGCTTACGCATTGTTCTTGGCGGACCACCGAATAGTGGAAAGTCGACTTTACTTAATGCGTTGGTCGCGCGTGAGGCCGCTATCGTGTCCGATATCGCTGGAACAACCCGGGATACGATTGAG
>JANLRW010000184.1:0-10075 GCA_031361925.1 Sphingomonadales bacterium | reverse complement strand
GCCGACGCGGTTCGCTGGTTCATGCTGTCCGACAGCCCGCCCGAGCGCGATCTCGAATGGTCGGAAAGCGGTATTGAGGGCTGCTGGCGCTTTGTCCAGCGGCTGTGGCGATTGGTTGGACAAACGGGCGATGCGGATGGGTCGGACCCAGCACTCGACCGCAAAACGCATCAGGTGATTGCTGGGGTCACCGGCGACATTGACGCGCTGGCCTTCAACAAAGCAATTGCCAAGATTTACGAGCTGGCCAACGCGATCGAAAAGGCTACGCCCAGCGCCAGCCGCAACGCTGCAATCCGCACTATCGTGTTCCTGTCCGCGCCTATGGTCCCGCATCTGGCCGAGCACGCGTGGGAAAAACTGGGCGGCGTAGGCCTGATTGCCAACGCTGCATGGCCAGAGGTCGATCCTGCCCTGCTGGTCGAGAGCGAAGTGACTATTGCAGTGCAGGTCCGGGGTAAGCTGCGCGATACCCTGATGGTTGCCAAAGGATTGGACCAAGACGAATTGCAGGCGCTTGCGCTCGCCAGCCAGAAAGTCCAAGCTGCAATTAACGGGGCCGAAGTCCGCAAGGTCATCGTCGTGCCCGACAGGTTGGTCAATATCGTCCTATGATCCGTATCATCGCCTTTTCAGTCCTTTGCCTGATGCTTGCCTCGTGCGGGTTACAACCGCTTTACAGTGGCGGATCGACTGGCGTGGTTGCGACGACGCTTGGTTCGGTGTCGGTCGAACCCATCGAAGGCAAATCAGGCTGGTTGATGCGCAATGCGCTCAATGACCGGTTGGGGGCATCCGGCGATAATGCTCCGCGCTACCGGCTGGTGGTAGCACTCGACGACGATATCGAGGGCTTTGGTGTCCGGGCCGATGATACCATCACCCGCGAGCGGCGGACCTTGCGCGCGCGCTATCAATTGATCGACAATGCTACTGGCGCGACGGTTGTTGATGCAACAGCGGGATCGGATGCTGGCATCGACGTCGTCAGTTCTGAATATGCGACGATCGCGGGCGAAAACAGCGCGCTTGAAAACCTGTCGCAACGCGTTGCCGACCAAATATTGACCCGCCTGTCGCTATACGCGCGGCAAGCCAATTCTGCAGAATGAGCAGCCCTAAGGAACGCGCGATTGTAAGCGCAATTACATCGCGACCCGATATCCGCTTTTTCCTGATTTTCGGCCAAGACGAATCGGCGGTTGCCGATATCGCGGCGAATATGGGGGCGCAAATGGGGGCGGCAGCCGAGCGTATCGACCTAGACAGCGATCGCATTCGGAATGAGCCGGCGCTGCTTGCGGACGAGGCATCAGCGTTATCGTTGTTCGGCGACAAACGCTATGTGAGACTGAACTTTCGCCGCGACGAGGGGTTCGCCGCGGTCGAAAATCTGCTTTCGATGGTCGGCGAGGGCAATCCGGTGATCGCCACAGCAGGCAATCTGCCCAAAACGAGCAAATTGCGCAAGCTGGCCGAGGGGTCGCCGCGTGCGATGGCGCATATCTGCTATTTGCCCGATGAGGGCGATGCCGCAGCGGCCATTATGGCCACAGCAGCGACAAAAGGCCTGAAGCTTGACCGGGCTCTAGCATCACGAATTGCGCGTTACACCGGTCAGGACCGCAAGCTTGGTGGCACCGAGATCGAGAAGCTTGCGCTTTATTATGACGCCTCGCCCGAACGGCCTGCAACGGTCGAGGCCGCAGTATTCGAAGCACTGTCCGCCGAAACTGGCGAGGAAAATGTCAGCGGCCTCGTCAACCAGATCATGGTCGGGGAGCTGCGCAATGTCGGTATCGAGCTCGCCGCCGCACGCGATGTTGGGGTCGATTCGATCCGGATTATCCGTGCGCTGCAACGCAGGGTAGGAATGCTCACGTCGATGCGCGCAAAGGTCGAACAGGGGGCGAACCCCGGCGCGGTGGTAAAAGCCACGCGGTCGATATTCTACAAGGAAGCCGACAGCTTCGTCCGTCAGCTCAGTCGCTGGCCGTCGGCGCGGCTGGCAGGGTTGAACGGCCATTTAATCGACATTGAGGCAAAATTGATGTCGGTCAAAGAAGGCTTGGGCCATGTGATATTGGAGGAAGAACTGGTGCGCATCACGCGCGCGGCGGCGCGGCTCGGTTAATCATTCATATTGCGCAGTAATCGGAATTCGCGCGCGAAATGTACCCGATACATTGCCCTTGACGAGCAACCGTCCGCCGAAAGAAAATTCCAGCTTGCCCGCGCTATCCAGTCGAACTTGTCCGCCCAAACTTGTCCGTAAGCCTGCAATTTCAATCACACCGCCATTTGACGACGTCATTCTTGCGGTCAATGGCATGTCGATCCGAACTATTCTTCCGGGTTCGCCGCGAACTATCGCGGTTCCAGCAAGCGATGACCCGCCAAGATCCACCAGACTGCCGTCAACACGCCGCCCACCGCCCTGCGGATCAAGATCGATCGCGCCGCCACCCGCGCCCGACAATGCAGCCCGGCTAAAATCGAGTTTGGTAGTAATCTCTATCGTAACCGGGATTTCGCGCTGCGCTGTGCTTTGGCTGGACGCGGTGGCCGACGCACACAAACGGCACATATCGTCACCCGCTGCCATCAGCAACGGCACAAGCCCCAACGCCCCCACAGCGCGCAGCATATGACCTGGTCCTGCCATATGCTGCCACCATTGGCACAACGTGGTAAATGGGACGTTAAAGGCGTAACCTTGACCGCGAGACCCGCGAACCCCACATGGCCCAACGAAAGGTGACATCATGGAAAAAGTGCAAAAGACCGAGGCCGAATGGCGCGCCGAGCTAGACCCGGTCCAATATCATGTGCTGCGCGAGTCTGGCACCGAACGGGCGTTTGCTGGTAAATTGACCGATGAAAAACGCGAGGGCGAGTTCCGCTGTGCCGGTTGCGGCACGACCGTGTTCGCTTCTGACACCAAATTTGACAGCGGCTCGGGCTGGCCAAGTTTTACCGCGCCTGCCGACGGCGAGGTGGTTGCCGAGCACCGCGACGTGTCGCACGGCATGGTTCGCACAGAGGTGCGCTGTGCGGTATGCGAGGGGCATCTGGGCCATGTTTTCCCTGACGGTCCGGGACCAGACGGATTGCGCTATTGCATCAACAGTGCTGCGCTGGAATTCGAGCCTGAATAAATGGGCCCATATCGCTTTAGTCGAATGGCGCTTGTGACGTCTGCGGATTGTGATTAACACCGCCGCCAATGGCACGCGCTAACTCAGCATCCGGTGAACACGGAAGGTTTCGTATCTGGACCGTCCGGATTTTAAAAATTGCTATAATTTCAATGCTATTGCTATTGATGATTGTTGGAATTTTCGTGGCTATCGCGCGCGGAGAGATCGAAAGTTTTGAAGATCTAAAAGCATCGCCCAACGGCCAGATGATCCGTGTGCGCGCCGCCGACGGGACGGTGATTCAGTCGCTTGGCCCAAGCTTTGGCCGTTGGTTGACCGTCAAACAATTGCCCGACGAGATGAAGGATGCGATGGTGGCGGTCGAGGACAGGCGCTTTTACATGCACCCCGGCGTCGACCCGATCGGAATCACACGCTCGCTCTGGGTCCGGGTGCAGCGCGGCTATTGGGCGCAAGGCGGATCGACGATCACGCAGCAGCTGGCGCGCAATGTGTATTTGAATAGTAACAAGGAATTTGGCCGCAAAATCCGCGAAATCATCTTAGCGATGGCGATTGAGACCAAATTCTCCAAAGCGCAGATCCTCGAACTGTATCTCAACAAGGTCTATTTCGGTGGCGGTGCTTACGGCGTCGATGCCGCGAGCCGCAAGTTTTTCGACCATGGGGCCGAAAGCCTTGATTTGGCCGAATCTGCGATCATCGCCGGTTTGGTGAAAGCCCCTTCACGTTATTCTCCGACTGCCGATGCCAAAGCTGCGCTGGGCCGCGCCACCGTCGTTGTTGAGGTAATGCAGGATGCAGGCATGATTACTGCGGCTGAGGCGGCTACCGTCAAACCTGCGCAGGTCAAGCTGGCCGCGGAGCCGCCGCAGGATAGCGTGCGCTATTTCACTGACTGGGTACTGCCGCAACTCGACGGGCTGATCGACGAGACCGAAAAGCCAATTGACGTTTGGACCACGCTCGACCTCAAAATGCAGCGTGCGGCAACCGCCGCGATTGCCGCCAATGCCCCGCGCGGTGCGCAAGGCGCGCTCGTATCCATCGACCGCGACGGTGCGGTCAAGGCAATGGTTGGCGGGACCGATTATGTCACCAGCAATTATAACCGCGCGGTCACTGCAGTTCGCCAGCCGGGTTCTGCGTGGAAGCTGTTTGTCTATCTAACCGCGCTCGAATCGGGCTTCCGCCCTGAGGATAAGGTTGTTGATGAACCAGTGGAAATCGATGGCTGGTCACCAAAAAATAGCGGCGGCACCTATGCTGGCGAAATAACTGTGCGCACCGCATTTGCTTATTCCAAGAACACCGTAGCCGCCAAAATCGGCAATGAAGTGGGCACGAGCAGCATCGCCAATATGGCACGGCGTTTTGGGATAACGACGCCCATTAACACCAGCCCTTCAATGGTGTTGGGCACATCGGAAACGCGAGTCATCGACATGACCCGCGCCTTTGCCTCCGTCGCCGCCAAGGGGCGCAGCGTCACGCCATACGGCATCAGCAAGGTGACCAATATTGAGGGTGAAGTGATCTATAAAGCGACGCCTGCCAAATCGGTGCAGTTGGTCGAAAGCTGGGTCGCGGGCGGGATGACTGACCTGATGCAGACCGCAGTTGCCACCGGCACCGGCAGGGCTGCCAATATCGGTAGGCCGGTTGCCGGTAAGACCGGCACAACGAGCAGCAACAAGGACGGCTGGTTTCTGGGCTTTTCCAGTGGACTGACGACTGGTGTGTGGATGTGCCGCGATGATGCAAGACCGGTTGGAAACCTGCAAGGCGGGCAAGCACCCGCGCAAGCGTGGGCAGCATTTATGCGCGTCGCGGTTGCCGGGCGTCCGGTCGAGAAATTCGATACCGAAGTGACCTTCCCCGAACGGCTCGAAGAGGAGGAGTTAGCACCACTGGCGGGCGAGGAAGGCGCTTTGGTCGACGAAAACGGAATGCCGATCGAAGGACAGGCATTGCCTGCCGACCCCAATTTGGTCGACGGCGACGCGCCCCAACCGCTTGATGACGCGTTTATCGACCGGGCGCTTGGCCGGAGCAAAGACGACGAAGATGGGCCGGTTCCTCCACCCGAATAACGACTAAACCACCAAATCTTCGAGCATTCGACGCGATACTATTCGCAAGCCCCCGTCATGGCGTTCGACAATCCCGCGCCTGACCAGATTTGCCAGCGCCCTTGATGCCGTTTCGCGGGTCGTGTTCACCCCGATAGCAAGCGCGGCAAGCACTGGCGCCGGTCGTATCCACCCGTCATTATCACAGCGTTGCAACAGTGCGCGGTAGCATCTGCCAGTCGCACTCAATCCGATCCGTGCGGCCATCCGGTCAAGCGTTAAATCTAGCTGTCGCGCCATGACATGCGCAATGCCCTGTGCGATGACGGCATGTTGCTTCGCCAATGCGGTCATCACCTTGGTCTCGATCAGCAACGCGCTTAGGCCGCCCTGTGCCATAATGTCAGCGCGGTGCGTGGTCGCTTCGGGATAAGCGCCGAATAATTCACCCGGGCCATAGCCAGCAAGCTGGGCATATTGGCCATCGACGCTGAACAGGTCAGCCGAGGCAAGGCCTTCGATTACAAGGTAGAGGTGGGCCGAAACGTCGCCGCGCAACGCGATTACGGCGCGGTGAGGATATTGCCGCAACACCATCGTCGCGGCAATCAACCCGGCTTCACGCTCAGGGCAACCAAAGCATGCCGCAACCAGTGCCTGATGCTCTGCGTTCGCCAAACTGCCCCCTGCCAGTTACGCCTTGAAATCGCTTTGTATTGCTTACTGAAGTCGTTTGGCAAGCGGTTAGGGTCAGGGCCCCCTAAAGCTGGTGCCCCGTGCGGTCGCGCTTGGTATCGAGATAGTCCGCATTATGCGGATTAGCGGCGATCTGAAGGGGTAGCCGCTCGGTAACACGGAGCCCTTCGGCCTCAAGTCCTGTGACTTTTTCAGGGTTATTGGTGAGCAGCCTCAATTCCCGGACCCCCAGCAAACCCAGCATCCGCGCAGCGACCGCAAAATCGCGCGCATCAATTGCAAAGCCCAACCGGATATTGGCATCAACGGTGTCAAACCCTTGGTCCTGTAAGGCGTATGCGCGTAACTTGTTGACGAGACCGATGCCGCGCCCTTCTTGCCTCAGATAGAGCAATATGCCCCATTGGGCGTCCGAAATCTGAAGCAACGCTTCATGCAATTGCGGCCCACAATCGCATTTCAGACTTCCGAGCACGTCGCCGGTAAGGCATTCGCTGTGCAACCGGACAACGGGCGGGCTTTGATCACGCTGGCCGATGACCAAAGCAATATGATCGCTGGCATCGGCGTCGCTGCGAAAAGCGATAATTTCCGCGTCGGCATTGACCGCCACCGGCAATCGCGCACGCGCTGCAATATTGAGTGTTGCGCTATCGGTGAAAGCCGCGACGTCAGCAGGAGTGACAACATCGAGCGCGGTTTCACTTTCGTCGTGCACCAAAAAGGCTGGAAGCAAACCGGCCAACCGCGCCAATTCCATCGCGGCAAGGGCAGCTCGTCCGTCCGCGAGAGGCAGCGCGGCAAACGGCCCTTTCATCGGATAGCGCAAATCAAGCGTTGGGTCGGCAATCGCCAGCGCAAGCCCGGTACTGAGTTCGGGAGGCGCCGATATCATCACGGGCAAAGCCACATCGGCGGCGGCGCGTTGATTGGCCAGCTTCAGCGTCGCCGCCCTGCTCGAAGACAGCAGTAACGCCGATACTTTCGAAAATTCCGTTGCCGTCTCGGCCGCTGTTAATATCAGAGCGGCGTGCTCCCCTTGCACCTTGACCGCCCATCCTCTGCGAAGCGAGTCGATGGCGCGCGCTGTCTGTCGGGCGTTGCCGCAAGAGCCTCGCTCAATCAAAAAGCAAATTCCGTGACGATGGGGGCGTGGTCGGACGGCTTGCCCCAGCTCCGGCATTTCTTGTCGACCTGATGCGACACCGCTTTACCGGTTAGGTCGGGCGTGACCCACATATGGTCGAGCCTTCGGCCACGGTCCGATGCCTCCCAGTCCTGCGCACGGTAACTCCACCAGCTATAAAGCTTTTGTGAAGGATCGATAAAATGGCGCGCCAGATCAACCCAGTTTCCAGCTAGCTTCAGCTTTGCCAACAGGTCGATTTCAACGGGCGTATGGCTAACCACATTAGCCAGCTGCTTGTGGCTCCAAACGTCATGCTCGAGCGGCGCTACGTTGAAATCTCCCGTCAAGATGGTGGGCAACTCGAGTTTGCCCGACCATTCGGTCATCCGTTCAAGAAACGCCAGTTTCTGCCCAAACTTCGGATTATTCTCCAAATCCGGAATCTCGCCACCCGCCGGGATATACACATTGTCGAGCCGGACAATATTTCCAGCATCAGTCGTAAACTCAGCACCAACATGCCGTGCTTCGCCGTTCGCCTGCCAATCCTCAACACGCTTGTTGCGCAGGGGCACTTTGCTAACGATGGCAACGCCGTGGTGCATCGGTTGGCCGTTCACGATCATGTGGCGATAGCCGAGCTGGCGAAACGGGCCTTCCGGAAACATGCCGTCGATTACCTTGGTTTCCTGCAAGCATAAAATGTCGGGAGCGTCCTCGCGCAAATAGCGCTCGACAATGTCGAGGCGGGCACGAACCGAGTTGATGTTCCACGAGGCGATGCGGAGAGTTTGAGACATAACGCGTTGCCCTATAGAGGCGGTGCGGCCTCGGCAAGCCGGTGGTTTGCGTAAAAGGGAAAAAGCAAAGCCCTCATCCCGGGGGCATTTGGGATGAGGGCTAAGCTTGCGTTCGTCACGCGGATATCAGTGGCGGGCGTCACGTTGTGGGCAACAGGGGGAAAACCACACAAACTGCCAACCGCTGATGACGTATTTATACAAGACTTTCCTGTCAGCCAGATGAACAGCCGCGTTCAGGATCGCAGTTGGTCGGCGTCAAGCATCGCTTCATCGCCTGTGTTTAAGATTTACGCCGAACCGGACGAGGATCTTTCCAGGTGAAGCTGGAATTAGGGATATTACCGTTGAATTTTACATTTCCGAGTCGGATGCTGGTGCGATTGTTTTTCGAATCGAGCGCAACCCAGCCGTTCAAGGTCAACCCGCCCGGTGCTCCATCCTGTTTGACAAAGACCATGGTAATGACCCCGAACTCAGGCCTCTTGGCATCGCGCACTTCGACGCTGATGACGTCGTCGGTTGAGGTTGGCACCAGCTTGCCAAACTTCGCCAGATCCTGTCCCGGATCGAGCAAAGCGGCCAGCGGACTATTGCGGATCGGCCAGCGCTGCACCTGTTTCACCTCATAGTCGATCAGCGTCAGCGCACGGCCATCGCCGACGATCAATAGCGGTACGCCCTTTTGATATTCGAAGCGAACATGCCCTGGCCGCTTTAGCAACAGCTTCCCAGACAGCGTCTGACCTTGGCGATCAGTCTGGGTGAAATTGGCGGTCATCGTGCCTACCGCTTTCATATGCGCAGAAACGCGCGCCATCTTGTCACCTTGCGTTTGCGCGCTCGACGGCATCGTCAGCACCAGCGCAGCGGGCGCAAATATCAGGGCGTATTTTGCAAAAGTCATGTGTTTTTCCTTGGGAGGGTTGTCCCGCGACTAAGCTGGGCGCGTTGAACCTGGACTTAACGTCTAAAGCGGGTCGCCGTTCCGGTCGCGTAGCACCTCACGGCGCCCGATGTGGTTGGGGGCGGAGACAAATCCATCCTCTTCCATCCGGTCGATCAGCCGAGCCGCGCTGTTGTAACCGATGCGTAACTGCCTTTGAATCCAGCTCGTCGATGCCTTTTGGCTTTCGAACACAATCTGGCAGGCCTTGCGATACTGGGCGTCTTCCTCGCTATCATCACCGCCCATGCCGTCAAAATTAAAGCCGCCTTCTTCGGGTTCTTCGGTAACGGCCTGGATATATTCGGGCTTGCCCTGCCCGCGCCAATGGTCCGCAACACGGCGGACTTCATCGTCGGATACAAACGGCCCGTGGATTCGCGTCAGGCCCCTACCCCCGGCCATATAGAGCATATCGCCCTTGCCGAGTAGCTGCTCCGCACCCTGTTCACCAAGGATCGTGCGGCTGTCGATTTTCGAGGTGACATGGAAGGAAATGCGCGTCGGCAAATTGGCCTTGATGACGCCAGTGATGACATCGACCGACGGACGCTGCGTCGCCATAATCAGATGGATGCCCGCCGCACGCGCCTTTTGCGCCAGCCGCTGGATCAGAAACTCGACCTCTTTGCCGGCCGTCATCATCAGGTCGGCAAGTTCGTCGACCACCACCACAATCTGCGGCATGATGTCGTATTCAAGCGCCTCTTCCTCATATTGCGGCTGGCCAGTCATCGGGTCATAACCGATCTGCACTTTGCGCCCAAGCGGCGTACCTTTTGCTTTGGCAGCGCGGATTTTGTCGTTAAAATTGGCAAGATTGCGCACCGATAGTGACGACATCATCCGGTAGCGGTCTTCCATTTGCTCGACCGCCCATTTTAGAGCTCGAATTGCTTTGGCGGGTTCGGTGACCACGGGCGACAACAGATGCGGGATGTCGTCATAGATGCTGAGTTCGAGCATCTTGGGATCGATCATGATCAGGCGGCACTGGTCGGGGGTTAGCCGGTAAAGCAAAGACAGAATCATAGCGTTAAGGCCAACCGACTTCCCCGAACCGGTGGTGCCCGCAATCAACAGATGCGGCATCGGCGCGAGATCGGCGATGACGGGATCGCCCGAGATATTTTTGCCCAATATGATGGGCAACGCGCCCTTTTGCTCGGCAAACGCGCCCGAGCCCACCATTTCCTGAAACACCACCGGCTCGCGGTGCGCGTTGGGCAGTTCGATGCCCATCACTGTTCGCCCGGGAATGACAGAAACAC
>JANLRW010000181.1:0-2495 GCA_031361925.1 Sphingomonadales bacterium | reverse complement strand
TGCCTATAATCGCGACTTTGTTGCGCCCACCTTGCACAAGCGCAAGCCTCACGGTTTGGAGGCATCGGCCTTGGCGAAGCTCGATGCGGAACTGGCGACCCTGCCTGCTGATGCAAGTGCAGAGGATATCCAGAACATCGTCTACGCCATTGGCAAAGACGGCGGCTTCGAAAACTTACGCGACTGGTTCAAGGCATTGTACGAGACCTTGCTCGGCAGCAGCGCAGGCCCGCGTATGGGTAGCTTCATCGCGCTTTACGGCATCGAAAACAGCCGCAAACTGATCGCCGAGGCGCTGGCATGAACGGCCAGCGCACCCTCGATGATCTCGCCGAGGAACTGCTCGGTAAGCAGTCAGGTGCGCTGTCGGCATCCGAGCGCCGGGTATTGAAGCATATCCACAACCGCCAGGTGATGGATTACGACCCCGACGAAGCCGAAGCCAATTCGACCGTTGGCGAGCGGCTGGCGGACCGCACTGCGGCGGTTGGTGGCAGCTGGGGCTTTATTATCGCCTTTGGCGTTGTGCTGTTCGGCTGGATGCTGCTCAACAGCGAGATTTTGGGACGAATCGGGCATGCGTTCGATCCCTATCCCTATATTTTCCTGAATCTGATGCTGTCGACTTTGGCAGCGATTCAGGCACCAATCATATTGATGAGCCAGAACCGGCAGGCGCATAAAGACCGGGTTGCTGCGTCGCATGATTTCGAAGTCAACTTGCGCGCTGAGCTTGAAATCATGCACCTTCACCGCAAGATCGACACGCTTGTCGAGGTGATTGCAGACTTGCACGCGCGGGCAAAACAGGGTGATGCGCCGTGAGTGTTATTGCCGCTCGGCTATACCGCGATGGCCGGTTCGCAGCGGAAATCGACCTCGCCAAGCCAATCCCGCATGTGGAAAAGCCAAGCGACTTCATCTGGATCGGCCTGCACGAACCCGATGATGGCGCGCTAAAACGGATACAGGAGCATTTCGGGCTTCATCCGCTTGCGGTCGAGGACGCGCTCGATCCACGCCATCTGCCAAAAATGGAGCCATATGGCGACCATCTGTTTCTCGTGTCTCGCACGGCTCATTTGTACGGCGATAAAATCGAATATGGCAACACCGCGATCTTTGTCGGGCGGCAGTTTATCATCACCGTTCGCCACGGGTCGGACCGCGCCCACACCCCGCTGCGCGCGCAGTTGGAGGCGACACCTTGGTTGTTGAAACACGGCCCCGATTATGTGCTGCACGCGATCCTCGACTTTGTCGTCGATGGCTATTTCCCGGTGGTCGACGCGTTGGAGGAAAAAGTGCTGGCGATGGAGGATCACGCGGTTGAAACCTTCCTCAACCGCGCGGAAACATCGCGGTTGTTTACGCTGAGACGTGAATTGTTCAAATTGCAGCGGATTTTGGGGCCGATGGAAGATCTGACCAGCCAGTTCCTGAACCTGCATCTGCCGCAGATCGATGAGAATATTCATCCCTATTTCCGCGATTTGCTCGACCATATCCGCCGTGTGATTTACCGCGTCGAGGGTTTGCGCGACACGCTGACATCGGTCATCGAAACCAGCGGGTTGCTCGAACAGCAACGGCAAGGCGCAATTACGCGGCAACTGGCGGCTTGGGCGGCGATTTTGGCGGTGCCGACGGCGATTGCCGGGATTTACGGGATGAACTTTGACATGATGCCAGAACTGCGCTGGGAATATGGCTATTACGCGGTCGTCGGGGTGATGGCGACGATTTGCCTGTCGCTTTATGTCCGGTTCAAGCGGGCTGGTTGGCTCTGACCACCTGACGTAACACACCCAGATAGCCAGACGTGATTGTCATCCTGTCATGATATCCGCCCGCACCCAACAGTTGATGCGCGCGCGGCAGATGATAGCAGGGCACGCCCATAAACAGATGGTGCTCGCTATGATAATTGACCCAATACGGTGCGACGGTGACGCGTTCGACCCAGTTGGCGTGGGTCGTCCGCGCATGGGTGAACGGGTCACCGCTGCCGGTGGTGGTGCAGGCATGTTCGGCGATATTGCGAATGCGCAGGAATAATTGGAAAGTCGTTGCCATTGCTACAAACCAGATAAGGAACGGCGTCCAGCCGTAAACGGCCAGCGACGCGACAAGCAGGGTGATCTGCACGCCGAGAAAGCGGACGAAAGCCTTGCCGACAAAGAAATTCTGCTCTTTTGCCCCGGGGTTAAGGCTCCTGATCGCCATCTTTGCCTGCGCTATGCGTTGTTTGAAAAATACCTGTCCGGTCAGGTCGCGGATGACTTTGCGCCGCATACTGGCCGCGCTGGTCGGAAAGGGCTGCGACAGCGACAGGTCGGGGTCTTCGGGCTGCTGGGTGAACTTATGATGCGTCAGGTGATAGGTCCGGTATGCCTGCAAATCGGTCCCTGCTGCGGCACCCGTCAGCCACTGCCCCAGAAAATTGTTGATCCGGCGGTTGGGATGCAAAAGCCCGTGCGCCGCATCGTGCATCA
>JANLRW010000178.1:0-12487 GCA_031361925.1 Sphingomonadales bacterium | reverse complement strand
GCCAGCGTGTTCGAGGCAACGATGCAACGAGTCATCGAAGGCGGCGGTGCCGATTCGGTGATTTCCAGCTTCTCCGGTATCTTGGGCGATGCGATTGGCTGTTCGCAGCTAAGCCCGGCCGTGACGCAATCGTTGCTGGCGTCGGTGGCGATACGGTTGCCGAACTGAGGCTTCGGCCTCCTCAAAATTTAGGTAAAAAAGGCGCAAAGGCTCGAAGACACAAAGGTGTCTGTTTAGCCAGAATCACCATCTTTGTGCCTTCGCGTCTTGCTCGCCGCAGGCGAGCGCCAAACTCTAGTATCCGCTAAAACGCACCACGTTTTTAAGATAATGCTGCTATCGCAGCGAACATGGACGCGCTTCTTTCGACATTCCTGTCAGTCTTCCTCGCGGAGATGGGCGACCGGACGCAGATTTTGGCGGCAGCTTTGGCTTTACGGTATCACAAGAACGGCGCGGTGCTTGCGGGGCTGGCGGGCGCGACTTTACTGAACTGCATCATCTCCGCCGTCGGGGGCTCGGTCATTGACGGATGGATCAGCGAGGCACCGCTCAAGCTGTTCGCTGGCATGGCCTATATCTTCGCCGGTCTGGGGATGCTGATGTGGCGGCGCACGGTGGACCCTTTGTCGGGATGGAAACTGCCCGCATTCTGGACCAGCTTTCTTGGCCTGTTCATCCTCGAATTCGGCGACAAGAGCCAGTTCATCATCGCTGCCCAAGCCGCGCGCACCGATTTCTGGGGAATGACACTGGCGGGCGGGTTTTTGGGGATAATGGCGGCGATCATACCGGCGGTCATATTGCGCGAGCGGCTGGCGCAGGTCGTGCCGCTCAAGCCGATCCGCTGGGTGTCGGGCGCGCTGCTGCTTGGCTGGGGAACAATATTGGCCTTGCAGGCGTTTGATTTGGTGTGATTGTGCGGCTCAATCTGTCTGGCAAACAGGCTTTGATGGAAATTCGGCCAGTGCTCGCACACAATAATTTTGACTCAGCAAAGGATAGCTCCATGGCAGCAGGTGATAACAGCAAAAAGGCGCTCGCAGACGCATTAAACGGCCTTCTGGCCGATTATTATGCGCTCTATCTCAAGACCAAGAATTTTCACTGGCATGTCACCGGCCCGCATTTCCACGACTATCATTTGCTGTTTGATACGCAGGCCGCCGAGTTGATCGCGACCACCGATATGGTCGCCGAGCGTGTGCGCAAGCTGGGGCAGGACACCTTGACCTCGATTGGTGCGATTGGGGCCAAACAGCGATTGAAGGATAATGATTCGGCGACGAACGATGCGGCCAAGATGCTCAAGGAACTGCACGCGGACAACGAAACATTGGTGAAGGCGTTGAAGGATGCGAAGGATCTTGCCGAAGAGGCGGGCGACAATGCGACCGACGGCTTGCTCGACGACTGGACCGACCAAGCCGAGCAGCGCACGTGGTTCTTAGCGGCAACCATCGGTAAAGCCTGAAACAAAAAGGGCGGGTGAAGCATTAAACTTCCCCGCCCTTTTGGTAAATTGCAAACCGCTTATTCGGCAGCGGCACCCAGATTGGTTGCCGAGAACTTACCGCGACGGTCGATTTCGATGTCGAAGGCCAACCGGTCGCCCTGCGTCACCTGGCCCATGCCCGAGCGTTCGAGCGCCGAGATATGCACGAACACATCCTCGCCGCCGTCATCGCGCTGGATAAAGCCAAAGCCCTTCATATCATTAAAGAATTTGACAGTGCCATTAGCGCGTTCGCCGGTGGTTTCGCGTTGCGGGGCGCCACGTGGCGGGCCGCTGTCGCGCGATTGGAAGCCACCACGATCACCGCCGCGGTCATAGCCGTCACGTTCCGGACGAGGCGCGCGTTCCGGCACCGCGATTGGTTCACCGTCGATTACGAGATCGGTTGCCGACACCTTGCCGCCGCGATCAACGAGCGAGAATTCAAGCGGCTGGCCTTCGGCAAGCCCGCTCAATCCGGCCATTTCGACCGCACTGATGTGCACGAATACGTCATCGGGGCGGTCATCAACCTGGATGAAGCCAAAGCCCTTTTGCGCGTTGAAAAATTTTACGACGCCTTTACCGGAGCCGATCACTTGTGCTGGCATGGGAGGTCCTCCTGGTGCGCGCCGTGGAGCACCGCCGAAGCCGCCGCCTCCACTAGGGGGCCCGCTATTATACCCGCCGCCGCTGGGGCGTCCGCCGCCGAAGTCGTTTCCGGCTGGTGCCCGGTATCCGTCGTAACTCTCGTCGCCGAAACCGTCTCTTTTGTCACGGCCCTTACCGCGACGCTTGCGATCAAAATTCATAACTACTTCATTGCCTTCTTATCGCCCGATTCGTCATTTGCATGGCAGTAAAGGGCGATAGTCCTGCCTTGCATCTTGCACGTTCCTTCTGATCGCACGACTAAGTTCATACCCTATTAACGCAAAACGCGATAGCAATTTTATGTTACATTACACATGGCTCGGGCACGCAGTTCCTGTTGCCTTGAAAGTCGTGCTGGGGCACAGATGCCCCGATGAAAAATTCGATCACCGTTTTGACGAGGCTTGCTGTCCTGTCCCGACGCCTGTTATCCGCTGAAGGGCACGTAAAATGAGCGTTTTTCTCCACGAAGAGGATTTGCCCGCAGGCGTTTTGGCCGATGGTCCTGTTGCCGTCGATACCGAAACAATGGGACTGATTACGCCGCGCGACCGGTTGTGTTTGTTGCAGATTTCTGACGGCAATGGCGACGAGCATCTGGTCCGTTTTGGCCCGCACAGTGACTTTTCAGCACCCAATTTGCGGGCGGTTCTGGCCGATCCAAAGCGGTTAAAGCTGTTCCATTTTGCCCGATTCGATTTGGCAGCGATTGCGCATTATCTCCATGTTGTCGCGGCACCGGTATTTTGCACCAAAATTGCTTCGCGGCTAACGCGGACCTTTACCGACCGGCACGGGTTGAAGGAACTGGTCAAGGAAATGCTGGCCACCGATATTTCCAAACAGCAACAGTCAAGCGACTGGGGCGGGCCGACGTTATCGGATGCGCAAAAGGATTATGCGGCAAGCGACGTGCGCTATTTGCACCGCCTGCACGCCGAGTTTGTCATCCGGCTTGAGCGGGAGGGCCGCACACATCTTGCGCAGGCTTGCTTTGACTTTCTGCCGCACCGCGCTGATCTCGATCTAGCGGGCTGGCCAGAAATTGATATTTTCGGCCACGCGTGAATAGATAATGTCAGAACTCGCCGATCTTGAACGCACCCAGCGGCAAAAATGGGCGACGCCCGGCGGGCGGCACGACCGGTTGATCCGAGCGCTGCGGGTAGTTTTGCCCAGCGTAATCGGTGCGTTGGTTGCGGTGTTGGCGTTTAGCCCGTTTGCCGGGACACAGGAATTGAGTTTTGTGCTGGCCAAGGACGAGGTCAATATGGCGCGGGAACGGATGCGCTTGACCGAGGCACTCTACCGCGGTGAAGACAGCAAAGGACGCCCGTTTTCGCTTCGCGCGGGCAGCGCGGTGCAAAAAAGTTCGGCTGAGCCGATATTGAAAATGACCGATCTGCAAGGTCGGATCATCATGGACGACGGCCCAGCATCTTTGACTGCGGGGCGCGGGCTTTATGATCTCGACAAGGAAACGATGCGCGTTACCGGACCGCTCGCGTTCCAGTCAGTCGGCTATAACATCGTCGCCAGCAACGTCGAACTCGCGCTGAAAACCAAAAAGATGCAAAGCTTCGGTCCGGTGAGCGGGCGCACCAAAGTCGGCACGTTTCGCGCCGACCGGATGAGCGCCGATCTCGATACCCGCGTCGTCCGGCTCGACGGCGGGGTGCATTTGCGTATCGACCAGAATGCGATTAAGTGAGGCAGCAATGATGACGCGTTCTTTTTTCACCGGCTTACTCGCTGCGTTAACAGGTGCGGCGTTGATCTCAGCAGCCGCCCCGGCGCAGTCGATCCGCAACCATAATAGCAATGCACCGGTGGATTTCTCGGCGGGATCGCTCGAGCTGCAAGACCGTGCCGACCGTGTGGTATTGTCAGGCGGGGTGACGGTAACGCAGGCCGGATTGACGATGAAGGCATCGCGGTTGACCGCAGCTTACACCAGCCAGGGCAAAACCGACGTCAACCGGCTTGACGCAACCGGCGGGGTGACAATCACCAAAGATGACCTTCGGGCCACCAGCAATGCCGCTATCTACGATCTTGACGCCAACCTGATTACTTTGCTCGGCAATGTCGATTTGCGGCAAGGGACCAACCGGTTGAACGGCGGGCGTTTGGTTATCGACCTCAATTCGGGGCGCTCAACGATCAACGGTGGTGGCGCATCCGGTGTCAACAATGCAGGCGGTCGTGTGACCGGCAGCTTTACCGTTCCGCAACGCAATAAATAATCCTCCAAAACGGACAGGCATGAATCATGCCAATTGCATTAGCGCCAAGCTTTCATTAGCTATTGCCGGTATAAATAGAACGCATTTCGCGGACGATCATTCGATATGGATAGCATGACAGCACTCTCCCCCGTCGCCGATGCGACCACCGAAGCCGGTTTACAATCGGGGCTTGGCGTTGTTTCGATTGCCAAAAGCTATGACAAGCGGGCGGTGTTGACCGATGTGTCATTGTCGGTGGCAAAGGGCGAAGTCGTTGGCCTTCTCGGCCCAAACGGTGCCGGTAAGACAACATGTTTTTATTCGATCATGGGTTTGGTAAAGCCCGACAGCGGGCGGATCATGCTCGATGGCGAGGATATCACCCGGTTGCCCATGTACCGCCGCGCGATCCTCGGGCTTGGCTATTTGCCACAGGAAACGTCAATCTTTCGCGGCATGACGGTCGAACAGAATATTAGCGCGGTGCTTGAAATGTCCGAACCCGAACCCGGCGCAAGGGCCGAACGGCTCGACAAATTGCTCGGCGAGTTCGGACTGACTAAGCTGCGTGCGGCCCCGGCCATGGCGCTGTCGGGCGGTGAACGGCGACGCTGCGAAATTGCCCGCGCGCTGGCCGCCAACCCGTCGATCATGCTGCTTGACGAGCCGTTTGCTGGCATCGACCCGATTTCGATTTCGGACATCCGCGATCTGGTGAAAGACCTGAAGACGCGTAACATCGGTGTGCTGATAACCGACCATAATGTTCGCGAAACGCTCGACATCGTTGACCGCGCCTGCATTATTTATGGCGGGCAGGTGTTGTTTGCCGGATCGCCCGAAGCGCTGGTCGCCGATCCCAATGTCCGCCGCCTGTATCTGGGCGAGAGCTTTGCGATGTAATGGGGATTCTGATTGAAAGGGCTGGTGCGGCCCTGCAAACCTGCAGGTTTGTCAAAGAATGTCCTTAGCCCCGCGCCTCGACTTACGCCAAAGCCAGTCGCTGGTGATGACGCCGCAATTGCAGCAGGCGATCAAATTGCTGGCTTTGTCGTCGCTGGAAATCGAAGCGTTCATCGCCGAGGAAATCGAGCGTAACCCGTTGCTCGAAACCGCGAGCAACGAAGCACCTGCCGAAGTGCCGTTCGATGACGGGCCTGCCTTACCCACCACCCAAAGCGGCGAACGCGACAGCGACGAGGTGCTGGTCGGTAATGACATGGCCGCGACCGAAGCGCTCGACGTCGATTTCGGTGCGGAAACCTTCCACCATGATGGCGTAGCCGACAGTGCGGGCGGGGCAGACGGCATGCTCGGGCTGTCGGGTGGTGGTGCCGCCAATGGCGCTACTGGCGAGGGCGCGGACTTTGATAGTTTTGCCGCCGCTGATTTGTCGCTTCGCGAGCATCTGCTGGAGCAGGCCGGGACCAGCTTATCGGGCCAGATACTGTTTCTCACCCAGCAGCTGATCGAGCAGATCGAACCGACAGGATATCTGGGTGCCGACTTGCTGGCAACTGCGCACCGGCTGGGCGTGCCAATGGCCGATTTGGAAGATGCGCTGGCGGCGCTTCAAACCTTTGATCCGACCGGCGTTGGTGCGCGGAACTTGTCCGAATGCTTGGCGCTGCAAGCCAAAGAGGCCGACCGTTACGACCCGTTCATGGCCAAGCTGATCGACAATCTCGATCTCGTTGCCAAGGGCGCGTTCGACCAGTTGAAACGGATGTGCCGGGTCGATGACGAAGATTTGCGCGATATGCTCGCCGAACTGCGCGGCTATGATCCGAAGCCAGGATGCCGCTTCGAAAGTGACACCAGCGTTGCGGTGACCCCAGATATTTTCATTACCGCGCGGGCTGGCGGTTGGGCGATTGAACTCAACAGCGCCAACCTGCCACGAATCCTGATCAACAAAAGCTATTATGCCGAACTGGGCGCTGACAAGGCGACGAAATCCTGGCTCAATGACTGCATGGCCGACGCCAATTGGCTGATCAAGGCGATGGACCAGCGCCAGAGGACGATCATGAAGGTCGCAACCGAAATCGTAAAACAGCAAGACGGCTTCTTTCGCGGTGGCGTCGCGCATCTACGCCCACTGACGCTTCGCCAAGTAGCCGAAGCTATTGAAATGCACGAATCGACGGTCAGCAGGGTAACCAGCAACAAATATCTCAGCTGCGACCGCGGGCTGTTTGATCTCAAATATTTCTTTTCGTCGGGCGTGCAATCGGCCGACGGCGACGGTGCGTCGGCCAATGCAGTCAAGAGCCACATCAAGACGCTGATCGAGGCCGAGGGGACCAAGATATTGTCCGACGACACCTTGGTCGATTTATTGGCAGCCAAAGGTTTTGACCTTGCGCGGCGGACGGTCGCCAAATACCGCGAGGCGATGGGGATCGGTTCGTCGGTGCAAAGGCGGCGGCAGAAGAAGATGGGGCGCTAAGCGCTTACCAATCCTGATCGTCGAGCTCGATAACGCCTTGGCGCGCCATGCTGCCTGCGATTATCGTTTCGAGCAGTTCGGGATAAGTCCACCCAGCCAGTACCGCAGCCTTGCCGATCACCCGCTGAGACCAAAGGTTGCACTGAAGATTGACCTCAAGGAAGTTGATTTCACCCGTCGCCGGATTGAGCCGGAATTCGAAGCGGCCGTAATCGAATGGCCATAATTCGGGCAGCAGTTTGGCAGTCAAGCCCTCAACCTTTGCAATGAACGCCGGATCTGTTTCCTGCACCAGTTTCGCTTCGGAGGCCTCAAACCCGCGCTTCTCGGCATAGGTGCGCAGCACTTCGGTATCATGGTCAAAACGCATCAGCGGCAGCATCTGCGCCTTGCGCGCGCCGATCACCGGCAGCTCGACATCGATGCCCGACAGGAACGGCTCGACCAAAGCGTCATGGCCTTCGTCGTGCAAGCCTTCGACTGCGGCCTTGACCCCGGTCCAGTCGCTTTCAGCAGACACACCCCAGCTTGCGGACGAAGCATTGGGTTTGATGACATAGCGTTCAGCTGTCCACTCGGTAATCGGTTCGACCGGAGCGCCACGCCGGAAAATCGCCGAATCGGCAGTAGGCACTCCGCGCGCCCGTGCCGCCATTTTCATCAGATGCTTATCGTCGGAAAGCCCCCGCAGGATCGGCGTTGCGCCGAGATACGGGACACCCAAGCGACTGCACAATGTCGGGATCAAAAGCTCGCTGTTCAGATAGCCACCCCGATTGAGCAAAGAGAAAACGAAATCGACACCGGGTTTTTCGAACAATATCTCGGGATTATTTGCTGCCGAGACACTCAGCCCCATCGATTCCAGCACATCGCGGACTTCGCGGTGATAGACCGCATGATCGCCGTCCACGGTGTCACGCGATCCGTCACCAAGCGCGTGTTTGGCGATGAACAGCAATTTTATGCTGTCGCGGTAGCGGTCGGGGATCGTCAGTTTCTGGATGGGGTTGGTGGCTTCAACGGGCATAAGATCTGGCCTCTTGGCTGGCTTTCTATTGTGGCGCTGGCTATAGCCGTATTATGGCAGTTGTGAGGCGAAATCGCCAGCAGGAGAGAAGCTTCGATATGGCAGACGTCGAAACGTCATTGCTCGATTTACCGACCGCAGTCTTGATGAGCGCTGGCGGCGACGACCGGATTACGCTTGACGAACAGAGCGGCCTCAACAGCTATGGTTGCGCGCCCGAGCCAGTGAGGGCCATCAGCTACTCGTCTTCGACCGCCAGTTCTATTTCAGCCGCCGCTTATGCCCACGCCCATGCGGTGCATCACCAATTGCGTTTGGCGGTTGCAGGGGGCGAAAGCGAAGATGCGGCCTATACCCGTTTCCTGCGCAACGCCCGCACCCGTATTCGCAAAGTTTACGGTCTTGCTGCCGATGTCGATATCGCTTTTGGTGCATCGGGCACCGATCTTGAATATCTGGCGCTCGCGCTTGCGCTACAGAGCGGGCAGCCGGTGGCCAACATCGTGGTTGAAGTCGACGAGGTCGGTAGCGGCTGCCTGTTTTCGCAGGCCGGGCAATATTTTGCGGGCCGCACGGCTTTGGGATTGGATGTTGCCAAAGGCGCGCATCTGCCGGGATTTAGCAGCGACGTGATTTCGGTCGAAACGCTGAAAACGCGGACTGAGGATGGCCCGGTGCGGAGCGACGACGATTACGCGGCGATGCTGCTCGAAACGGCAGGCGCAGTAATCGCGTCCGGTGGCCGCCCGCTGGTGCACATCATCCACCGCTCAAAAACCGGAATCGTTACGCCAAGCCTATCGGCTATCGACAAGCTTCTTGCAGCGCATGGAATGGCGGTCGATCTGGTCGTCGACGCTTGCCAAGGACGCATTTCGCCGGACACTATTGAGGCCTATCTATCACGCGGCGCGAGCGTCTTTCTGACCGGATCGAAATTTATCGGCGGACCGCCATTCAGCGCGTGGGCACTGATCCCGGCCAAACTCTCTTCGCGCATGAAGTCAGGCGTTCCGGCACCCGCAGGTCTGGCCCATTTCTTCGCACGCGGCGATATGCCGACCGGCTGGAACGATAGCGATACGGTCTTGCCCGCTTTAACCAATTTCGGGCTGCTGTTGCGGCTTGAGGCCGGGCTGTTCGAACTCGAACGGCTGCTAACGATGCCGATGGAGCGGGTCGATGCCGTGATTGTTGCCTTTGGCACCGCGATGCGCAGCCTGCCTTCGTCGATGCCTTTCCGCCTCATCGAAGGCGCGGCAAACGACCCGGCGGCAGGCGATCATATCGGCGATGATAAAACCAGCCACCCGCTTGATCGCAAAATGCTGTATGTCATCGAACTGACCGCGCCGCACCCCGCAACCGGGGAGCCATTATCGGTTGAACAGGCGCGCGAAATCTATCGTGGGCTGTTTAGCGATCTGTCGGATCGCTTTGCGAGCGCCAACGAACGGCTGTCCGCAGCAGAAATATGCCATCTCGGGCAGCCGGTGAAATGTTTGAAACATGCGAACGGCCAATGGGCTCCGACGCTCCGGTTGTCGCTGTCGGCACCGCAGATTTTTGAGATGATCGGGCTTGACCCCGACCGATTGGTCGAGCGTTTTGGTGCAGATATCGAACGTATCGCCACCAAGATCAGGCTGGCTATCAGCCTGCTGGATTAAGCTGCGCGCAGCCGTTCGAGAAAGTTCCGGCTTGCCTCGCGCAACGCGACCGCACGGCTTTCTAGCCCGGTCATCACCTGCTGCATTTCATCGGCAACTTCGCCGACTTGTACCGCGGCCACATTGACTTCATTGCTGAACGCGCGGACATGTTCGGCATCCTGCGCTGCATGTTCGGCATGGGCGGTGATGTCGCGCGTCGCTGCTTGCTGCTGGGTGACTGCGGTGGCAATATTGCCTGCCCCCTGTTGGACCTGCCCCATTTTTTGTGCGACCGATCCGACCATGCGCGCGGCATTGTCCATCTGATCCTTGATTGTCGATACCGTGTCGGTGACCGAAGCGATCGCACCGTGGGTTTGGCTGGCAAGGCTCTTGACCTCTTGTGCGACCACGGCAAAGCCGCGACCAGCCTCACCAGCACGCGCGGCTTCGATGGTCGCGTTAAGTGCCAGCAAATTGGTCTTGCCCGCAACATCCTGAATCATTGCCGCTATCTCGCCGACTTTTTCGGCCTCTCCGGCTAGATGGGCCATCACGCCGCTGCCTTGCCTGCTGCTCACCGACGCCGCTTCGGAGGCAACAACTTGTTCTTGGACCTGTCCAGAGATCGAATCAGCTGAATCGCTTAATTGCCTTGTCGCCGCCGCGACCATCTGGATCGCGCTCGACATGTTCGATGCCATCTCGGCCATCGCATCGGTGCGTTCGAGGGTCTGGGTGCCAATGGCCGCCAGCTGCTGCGACGATTCGCCGACGGCACGGACGGCCTGCTCCATGACATCAATGATGGCATGAACCGAGTGTTCGAATTCGCCAGCCAGCGTTGCCATTGCCGCGCGTTGCGCTGCCTCTGCCACCGACCGCTCTTCGGCGCGCACAAGGCTGGTGTTGCGTCGTTCGGTCTCGACCGCCGCAAGCCGCTCTTGCTCGGCCACAAATGCCTGTTTTTGCGCCTGCACTAAGGCTTGGGCATGGTCGATCGATTTCATAAACGAACGCCACTGCATCATCGCGACCCGGTGTAGCGTTACCCCATAGATAGAAATTCCGGCATAAAAGAACCACGGCATTTCAATGCCCGACCGCGTCGCTGCGAATGTGCCCCCGATGGTAATTGTCACCAACCATACCGTCATCGCCGCCGGTAGGCATAGATAGATCAGCGCGCCCACCGCAATCATGGCAAAGGTCACGGCACCGGCGGTTATCAGACCGATACTGTCATGATAGCGCCAGATATCAGCCAGCAACAATACCCAACTAAACGACGCAATTCCGACTTGAAGGATGAATAATCGTCGCAAGAATTTTAGATATGATCCGTGAGGGTCGGCTTCGGCAACATATTGCCTGACCCGGACATGGACACGGTAGCCGGTGATTGCGGCGACCGTGTAAAGCGGCGCACAATATTGCGCATATTTCGGATTGGCCCCGCCGAACCACAACAGCGCCAGCGCAGGCCACATCGTTACAAGCCCAGCCAGAAACACCGCGACGTGCGACTTGGCGGCGGCTTGCAATTGCGCCACCATCAGATCGCGGTTGGCTATATTGGCGGCGCGGCGCAACAATGCCCATTCGCTCTTCCAATCGTTGAAGAACGCGAACATGTCCCTAAAATGGCTATTATCGCCCATTGCGGCCCTCGTGATGCCTGTATCCACGTCGGCGGTAACGGAAAATAGTGAATCAGCCGTTAACCAAAGCTGCGGCGCGGCGGACACAAAAAAGGCGGCCCCGAAGAACCGCCCTTGTTTGCACCAGCACTTTCGCGCCGAGAATTGGTGATATCAGCGCTTCGAGAACTGGAAGCTCTTGCGCGCCTTGGCCTTGCCGTATTTCTTGCGTTCCACAACGCGGCTGTCACGAGTCAGATAGCCTTCGGCCTTGACCGCACTGCGCAGCGTGGGTTCGTATTTCGACAGCGCCTGAGCGATGCCGTGCTTGACGGCACCGGCTTGACCCGAGAGACCGCCGCCCTTCACGGTGACCATCACGTCATACTGGCCAACGCGCTCGGTGATGCCGAACGGCTGGTTGATAACCAGACGAAGCGAAGGACGCGCGAAATACACTTCCTGATCGCGGCCATTGACGACGATCTTGCCCGAGCCGGGCTTCAGCCAGACGCGGGCGACCGCATCCTTGCGCTTGCCGGTGGCATAGGCACGGCCCTGCGCGTCAAGTTCCTGTTCGCGGATGACAGCGGCGATCTGCGCCGGGGCCTGCGGAGTTGCGATGCTGTCAAGATCGGCCAGCGAGGTCGCGGTGGTGGTTTCAACTTCGGACATTATGCACCCACCTTGTTCTTGCGGTTCATGGAAGCGACGTCGAGCGTCTTGGGCTGTTGGCCATCATGTGGATGATCGGTGCCATTATACAGGTGAAGCGCGCGCATCTGCGCACGACCCAAGGGGCCACGCGGAACCATGCGCTCGACTGCCTTTTCAAGCACACGCTCGGGGAACTTACCTTCGAGGATTTTGCCAGCGGCAACGCCCTTGATCCCGCCGATATAGCCGGTGTGATGGTAATAGATCTTGTCTTTCAGCTTGTTGCCGGTGAACTTCACCTTGTCGGCATTGATGACGACAACATGGTCGCCGCAATCGACATGCGGGGTGTAGCTCGCCTTGGTCTTGCCGCGCAGGATATTGGCGATGATGCTGGCAACACGGCCAACGACCAGGCCTTCTGCATCAATGAGGATCCACGATTTCTCAACGTCCTGCGGACGGATCGATTTCGTAACTCTGGATAGCGTTTTCATCGCTAATCGAACCTTTCGAATTTGGATAACAGCGCAGAATCGGTGGACGGCTCTGCACGCGAAGTGGCGCTAATGACGATGAAGCGCCCGACAGTCAAGCAAAAGCGCGGCTTTGGTGGCAGGTATAATGATACCTGTGTTATATGAACACGGTCGATAATTCTAGAATCATTCGCTATTTG
>JANLRW010000148.1:0-1691 GCA_031361925.1 Sphingomonadales bacterium | reverse complement strand
TCGAAACCCCGCTGTTCCGTGTCGACCTGAAAGGCAAGGTCACACGGCTGACCGACCGCGGCCATATCGGCGAAGCGGTGCCGCTGGCAAATGGCGGGATCGTCTATGCAATCGACAGCATCGCTGGCCCTGCTGACCTTGTGCATATGGATGCCAAAGGCAAAACTACGCGGCTGACCAATGTCAACGCCGATACCTTGGCGACGCTCGATCCGGTCAATTATCAGAAATTCGATTTTGCCGGAGCGAACGGCGATCAGGTGTTTGGGCAGATTATCAAGCCGCAAAACGCGACTGGCAAACTGCCGGTGCTTCTGATCGTCCACGGCGGGCCGCAAGGGTCGTTTGGCAATGGCTGGTCCTACCGCTGGAACCCAGCCGTCATGGCGTCACAAGGCTACGCCGTGGTCAGCATCGATTTTCATGGGAGCACCGGCTACGGCCAGAAATTCACCGACAGCATTAACAAAAACTGGGGCGGCTGGCCGCTTGAGGATTTGCAAAAAGGCATGGCGGCAGTCGCCAAGATTGATACCCAGCTCGATGCCGATAATGCGTGCGCGCTGGGCGGTTCCTATGGCGGCTATATGATGAACTGGATCGCGGGCAACTGGCCCGACCGCTTCAAATGCCTTGTTACCCATGCCGGTATCTTCGACCTGCGCGCGATGGCTTACGAGACAGAGGAATTGTGGTTCGACCAGTGGGATAATGGCGGCCCTTGGACGACGCGCAAGGACGGCGAAAAATGGAACCCGGTGAACCATGTCGCCAAGTGGAAGACGCCGATGTTGGTCATCCACGGCGAGAAGGATTACCGGATCCCCTATTCGCAAAGCCTCGCCGCGTTCACCGCGTTGCAGCAGCAGGGCGTCGAATCGAAGCTCCTGGTGTTCCCCGACGAAAATCACTGGATATTGAAGCCCAAAAACTCGATCCAGTGGCATGCAGCGGTGTTCGACTGGGTGGGCAAGCATTTGAAGAAGTGATGGCGGCGTAACAGCGCGACCAAAGCTTGCTGAATCGCTTGGCCGCTGGCATGGGCCAGAGCCATGACTATCGACAAGAATTTCGACCCCGCCGCGATTGAGGCGAAATGGTATGCCCATTGGGAAAGCACCGGCGCGTTCCGCCCCGAGCGCCCGAACGCCGAACCCTATACGATCGTCAACCCGCCGCCAAATGTGACGGGTTCCTTGCATATCGGCCACGCGCTCGACAACACCTTGCAGGATATCCTGATCCGCCACGCGCGGTTGCAGGGCAAGGATGCTTTGTGGGTCGTCGGCACCGATCATGCCGGGATTGCTACGCAGATGGTTGTCGAGCGGCAGATGGCGCTTGCCCAACAAAAGCGCACCGATTTCACCCGCGACGAATTCGTCGCCAAGGTCTGGGAGTGGAAGGAAGAAAGCGGCGGCGAGATTACCCAGCAGCTCCGCCGCCTCGGCTGTTCGATGGACTGGGAAAATGAACGCTTCACGATGGACGAGGGCTTTTCAAAGGCCGTCATCAAGGTGTTCGTCGAGCTTTACAATACCGTCAAGGAAGACGGAACGCGCCTACTCTACCGCGACAAACGCCTCGTCAACTGGGACCCCCATTTCAAATCGGCGATTAGCGACCTCGAAGTCGAAACCCGCGTAGTGCAGGGCAATATGTGGCACTTCTAATATCCGCTCGCAGGCGTC
>JANLRW010000146.1:0-9429 GCA_031361925.1 Sphingomonadales bacterium | reverse complement strand
CCCTTTCGTCGATGGCAATAATGTCGCTGCGCGGCACCATAACGTCGTCAACGCGGTGTTCGCTGAAGTGAAGCAGATTGCGTAACATCGTGCGTTCGGCGGCAGTCAGATCGCCCGAATTGTCGGCTGCCTTCTGATCGTAGGTGTCTTCTTCATGTTCGGCGATGGCTTCTTCAAGCTGTTCGCGTAAAGTCGGTTCGTGGTCGCGGCCAAAAAACATCATCTTCAGCCGCTGCCATATTCGTCCGTCATTGTCTTCGTCGGCTGCGGTCAGGTCGCCATTTTGGTCTGGCCGCTCGCTGTCCTCTGCATCTTCTTCATGTTCGGCAATCGCTTCTTCAAGCTGTTCGCGCAACGTCGGTTCGTGATCGCGGCCAAAGAACATCATCTTCAGCCGCTGCCATATTCGTCCGTCGTTATCGTCGTCCGCACCGGTCCGCGAACCGTTAATACTCTCACCCTCGGGCATAATGTAAGCGCGCTGGCCTCGTGTTTGTCAGATATCGTTGTCATATGGATTGTGAAGGCCCATTGATGCAAGCGCTTTTACCTCCAGCGCCTCCATCGTTTCGGCCAGTTCGTCGTCGACATGGTCGTATCCGAAAAGATGAAGCATACCGTGAATGACCAGATGGGTGGCATGATCGGCAAGCGGGATGCCTTTTTCCTTTGCTTCTGCCTTGCATACGCCGTGCGCCAATATGATATCGCCCAGCATGATTTCGGGCGAAATAAACGCGCCTGCATCCAGCGCATCGAGCTCATCCTCGTCGAGCATCGGGAAGGAGAGCACATTCGTCGGCTTGTCCTTTGCACGCCACTCGCGGTTCAGCGCGTGAACTTCGTCATCGTCCGAAAGCTTGATACTCACGCTAACCGGTATCGGCGGATCGGCCAGAGCCGAATTATGCGCAACCTTAACTGCCGCATCGACTGCCTTTTCAACTTGCAACTGTCCAAAAGCAGCAACATCCCATTGCCCGCCAACGGTCAGTTCGACATCAATCATCCTTGCCCTCATACGCATCGACGATTTTGCCGACCAGCGGGTGGCGGACGACGTCGCTGCTGTTGAAGTGGATGGTGGCGATGCCGTCTACGCCTTCGAGGCGGCGGACTGCGTCGTTGAGGCCGGACATCCGGTCGCCGCCGGGGATATCGACCTGACGCGGGTCGCCGCAGATGACCATTCGGCTGTTCATGCCAAAGCGCGTGAGAAACATTTTCATCTGAGCAGCCGTCGTGTTCTGCGCCTCGTCGAGGATGATGAAGCTATCGGCCAATGTGCGCCCGCGCATGAAGGCAAGCGGGGCAATTTCGATTTCGCCCGATGCTATGCGCCGTTCGACCTGTTCGGCAGGAAGGCAGTCATAAAGCGCGTCATAAATCGGGCGGAGATAGGGATCGACTTTCTCCTTCATATCACCCGGCAGAAAACCAAGGCGTTCGCCTGCTTCGACCGCTGGCCGAGACAATACCAGTCGCTGCACGGCACCGGTGATCAGCATCGCAACGGCCTGAGCCACCGCCAAATAGGTTTTGCCGGTGCCAGCCGGGCCAAGCGCGAAGATAATCTCGTCGCGCGCCAGTGCCTCCATATACGGAATCTGGTTGGCCGAACGCGGCACCAGCGTTTTCTTCCGGGTGCGGATCATAATGCCTGGGGCTTCCGACACTTCTTTGCGGACAATGCCGTCGAGTGTTGGTTCGGCGGTCATTGCGATCACCGATTGCACGGCTTCGGCATCAATATCCTCCCCGCGCAGCACGCGTGAATAGATGTCGTTCAAAATGTCGCGAGCACGTGCGGTGGCACCCGCCTCGCCTTCAATCTGAACCCGGTTGCCGCGCGCCGAGATGTAAACGCCGAGGCGGTTTTCTATGGCGACGAGATTGCGGTCGAATTCGCCAAAAACGGTGGTGATGAGATTGGGTCTGTCAAAGCTCATTTCGAGCCGGGACATATCGCCATGTTGCGCTTGTGCCCTTTTGGCCATTCAGGCGGCTGCTCTCATCTTCGGTTCTCCTTTGAGACTCAGGGGTCCAGAATCGGTGATCTGGACATCGACAATATCACCAATGTTGAGACCGGACGCAAGCACATGCACCGATTGCAGCCAGGGCGATTTGCCGATTAATTGGCCAGCGAGTTTTCCGGG
Source organism: Sphingomonadales bacterium (assembly GCA_031361925.1). Classification (GTDB taxonomy): domain Bacteria; phylum Pseudomonadota; class Alphaproteobacteria; order Sphingomonadales; family Sphingomonadaceae; genus Sphingorhabdus_B. The sequence continues at coordinate 7,270 of JANLRW010000146.1, read as the reverse complement.
TCTTTCGAGCAACACTTCGCATGATGTGCCGAGCGTTCTGTGGTTGAACGCCGCCTGATCGGCGAACAGTTGCGCCTGCAAAAGCTGCAGCCGTTCGTCCATGACTTCGACGGGGATTTGATCGGCCATATCGGCGGCGGGCGTGCCGGGGCGGGGGCTGTATTTGAACGAATAAGCCTGCGCATAGCCGACTTCGCGGACGAGGCTCATCGTGTCCTCGAAATCGGCGTCGCTCTCGCCCGGGAAGCCGACGATGAAATCTCCCGAAAAAGCGATGTCGGGGCGTACAGCGCGGACTTGGTCGAGAATGCGCATGTAACTGTCACGGGTGTGGCTTCGGTTCATCGCTTTAAGGATGCGGTCGGAGCCGGATTGAACGGGTAGATGGAGGAACGGCATTAGTTTCTCGACGTCTCCATGCGCTGCGATCAAGCCTTCGGTCATGTCGTTGGGGTGGCTGGTCATGTAACGGATGCGGTGGAGTCCAGTGATCTTGTCGAGTTCGCGGATGAGTGAACCAAGCTCCTGCTCGCCGTGGCCCCAAGCATTTACATTCTGGCCCAGCAGCGTGATTTCCTTCGCGCCTGCATCGACAAGCGCCTTTGCCTCATCGACCAGCTCGGCCCAACCGCGCGAGATTTCTGCGCCGCGGGTATAAGGCACCACACAATAAGTGCAGAATTTATCGCAGCCTTCCTGCACGGTCAGGAATGCGGTTGCAGTTTGTTTGCGGCGGGCAGGGAGCTTGGCGAATTTGTCGAGGCCGGGAAGGTCGAGATCGACCACACGCTCGCCGCGCCCGACAGTAGCGATCATGTCAGGGAGGTTGTGATAGGCTTGCGGGCCAACGACGATGTCGACTTCGGGCGCGCGGCGGCTGATTTCTCCTCCCTCAGCTTGCGCGACGCAGCCTGCGACTGCGATGACAGGCTTAGTGCCGTCCTTGCGGCGTAAACGGCCGATTTCCGAATAAACCTTCTCTGCCGCTTTCTCGCGGATGTGGCAGGTGTTCAGCACAACCAGATCGGCATTAGCCTTCTCATCCGCCAGCGTCATGCCTCGGGCTTCAAACATCTCGGCCATGCGCTCGCCGTCATAAACGTTCATCTGGCAGCCGTAGTTTTTGACGTGATAGGTTTTGGGAGATTCCGTGCTCATAAAGCGTGCCTATACATGCCGCGCCGCAAGCCCGCCACCCTCCATCGCCGAACCGATACGCGCGCGAACTTCGGCCGAAATTGCCTTGCGGTCGGGGTAAAGAGCCGGATCGAACGGTTCGAGAAAGTTAAGCGTCGCAGTTATCGGCTTCATATACGACAAAAGCCGCCAGAAATTCTCTGTGACTTTTTCATCGCCTATCCACGCAACGCGGTGCGTGTGAAGACCGTAGCTGAGATAAACCGGCTGGACGAGCATCCCGGGGGGAGGCGGGACGAGCGCGGCGAACAGCGATGGTTTGAACGGCAGCAGGCCCGATCCGTCGTGTGTGGTGCCTTCGGGGAAGATCGTCACCGGCTGGTCGCCGGTCATGGCTTCGCGCAATTCATCAATTTGATCGCCGACGCTTAAGCGGTTTTCGCGGCTAACAAAAATCGTATTGTTGATCTTGCAAAGCCAGCCGATCAGCGGCCAGCTTTCAATTCCGTCATTGGCAACAAAGGTGCAGCCAGTGACGCCCGACATCACGGGAATATCAACCCAGCTATGGTGGTTCGCCGCATAGAACACGTTGCGGCGGATGCGCTTTCCTGTGGTGGCCGTGGCAATGCCGCTGATCCAGCTAACCGAAAGTAAAAACAGGCGCGGCCAAGGCGAGCGCTGGCGGAATAACCGCCATAGATTGTGCAGGGTGACCCCAACAATCAGGCTGGCGATAAGCACCAGCAGCCGAGCAACAAACAGGAATTGGCCCGCAATGAACACCGCAGGATTGCTGCGTTCAATCCTTACGGTCGAGGGCAACGCCATATAGCTCCATGCGGTGATCGACCAAGCGGTATCCCAGCTTTTCGGCGATGACTTTCTGCAATGCCTCAAGTTCTGGATCGACAAACTCAACAACTTTGCCGGTTTCAACGTCGATCAAATGATCGTGGTGCGCTTCGGGCGATGCCTCATAACGAGAGCGACCATCGCCGAAATCGTGGCGGTCCAATATCCCCGCTTCTTCGAACAGGCGCACCGTTCTGTAAACTGTCGCGATCGAAATCTTGGGATCAATAGCTGAAGAGCGGCGATACAATTCTTCGACATCAGGATGATCAGTGGCGTCGGAAATCACCCGGGCGATTACTCTGCGCTGGTCGGTAATCCTCAAGCCGCGTTCGTGGCATAAAGCTTCAATGTCGATGCGAGTTTCCATGTTGCAACGATATTTAGTGTCACGCCGCGATTCGTCAAAGAAAAAGGCCGATCTTGCAACCGGCCTGTTCTTTCGCACTCAGGTCAAAAAGGCCTATTTAACCTTTTTCTTACGTCCAGAGCCCGGCGCACGGCCAAGGCCGATGGCTTTGGCAAGCACACGGCGCTGCTCGGCATATGCGGGGGCGACCATCGGATAGTCGGCAGCTAGGCCCCATTTGGCGCGGTAATCATCGGGGGTCATGCCGTAGTGCGTCATCAAATGGCGTTTCAGCATTTTCAGTTTCTTGCCATCATCAAGGCAGACGATATAGTCCTTCTTGACCGAAAGACGGATTGGCACCGCAGGTTCGGGAGCAGCTTGCGGTGTGGCTCCCCCGCTCGATAATCCCGCCAGCGCTTGATGCACATTGCCGATCAGGACGGGCAAATCAGAAACCGCCACGCTGTTGTTGCTGACATGCGCCGCGACAATGTCTGCTGTTAATGTAATCAGCATTTCGGCTGCATCATTTTCTTCTTGGGACATATTCAAAACTCCTGGACCTTGTTTTTTGGTTTGCGACCATGTTTTACTTAAACCCAAAGTGTTGCTGCGTCAATTTGGACTCCAGCGGAATGCCTGCCGTTCAAAGTCACGCGAATTTCAATTATAAATTCATCGCCATCGTAATTGCGTCGGGCCGCATCCCGTTTGAACCGCGATAATATTGTTTGCGCCTGCCAATCGGTTCAAAACCGGACGCGCGATAAAAATCATGGGCGACGTTGCCATCGCGCACCTCAAGAAACAGCTTTAAGCGACCTTCGACTTTGGCGTATTCGACAATCGCGCGGAGCAGCATGGAACCGATATTCTGACGTTGCCATGTTTTCGCCACGCCGATCATCAGCAGTTCTTCCATATCCAAGACCCAGCGGCTCATCGTGAAACCGGCGACCACGTCGTCGGCCTTTGCAATCAACAACCGGCAATCGGGCATCGCCAGTGCAGACAGGCACTGCGCCGCTGTCCAGCTTTCGCCAAAGGCTGGATCGAAAGCATCATCCATAACCGGCATGATCGACGCGATGTCGCGGGCGTCACCTTGGACGATATCAATCATGCCGCCAGCCCTTTTGGCAGTTTCGCATCAGGCGCGCGGCCATAAATCGGCGATGCCGCCAGTGGCGTCGTGTTCGCTATTAAATGCCAGTAAGCGGCATGGGGTAAAAGGTTCAGGACATCGCGATCACTGAAAAGAGCGGGCGCATCGCTAGCAATAAATTCAGCATTGGACTTTTCAGCGACCACCGACGGAGCAAGCGACATGGCCTCCGATGAAGCGGAGCCGTCCTCGCCAAAGCTCTGGAAGAAGAATTCGCCGTGGCCGCCAGCCAACACCACATCAACACTCACACAGCGGCCGGCGCGCGCCATCGCAGCGACCAAGCCCAAGCAACCATAGCCCGATACCGGCACGTCCCAAGCCAGCCCAAGCGCGCGCGCCGCAGCAACACCGACGCGTATACCGGTAAAGCTGCCCGGCCCGACATTGACGACGATTTGACGAGCGCGACCACGTTCTGGAAGGCCTGCAATGAACGGCAGCAACCGTTCGGCATGGCCGCGCCCGATGACCTCGTGATGCGACGCGATGACGGAATTACCATCGTAAAGCGCTACCGAACATGCCCGGGTGGCGGTATCAATGACGAGCGTTCGCATATTCGCCCGTTAGCGTATCAGGCGATGCTGTTAAAGCGGTCAAATCCGGGACGTGGGCTGCGTTCGAATATCGATGCCGGGTCGCCGTAGCCAAGCGTCGAAATGAAGTTCGATTTGACTGTCGTTCCGGCAAAAAAGGCCGCATCAACCGCGTCATTGTTAAAGCCCGACATTGCGCCAGTATCCAGTCCCAATGCGCGCGCCGCCATAATGAAGTACGCGCCTTGCAGGCTGCTGTTACGGAATGCGGTTGACTGAATCAGAGCATCATTGCCAACAAACCAGCTTTTGGCGTCGGCGTGCGGAAACAACTCGGGCAACAGTTCGTAAAATTCGACGTCCATCCCGATTATCACTGTGACAGGCGCTTTGAGGATTTTATCTTTATTATTGTCAGACGATAACGCCGCCAACTTTTCTTTGGCTTCGGTGCTGGTGCACCACACCATCCGTGCAGGCAGGCAGTTTGCAGACGTCGGGCCGAATTTCATCAGTTCCCAGATGTCGTTCAGCTGTGCGTTGCTCACCGGTTTATCCAAATAGCCATTATATGTCCGCGCGTGGCGAAACAGTTGGTCGAGCGCGTGGTCGCTCAGCGGAGTATCAAAAGCCATCATCACAACTTTCTTAAGAGATTGGGAAAATTAGGCGGCCCGAACTTCGGATACTTCGGGGACATAATGCTTGAGCAATTGTTCAATGCCATTTTTAAGCGTGGCGGACGAAGAGGGACAGCCTGCGCAAGCGCCCTGCATCTGCAAATAAACGACACCTTTTTGGAAACCGCGATAGATGATGTCGCCGCCGTCATTGGCGACTGCGGGACGAACCCGTGTTTCGATAAGGTCTTTGATCTGGTCGACAATCTCGGCGTCGGCTGGATCATCTAGCGGCAGTTCGTCATTGGGCGCTGGCACTGCAAAACCGGCAGACGGAGAATGGAAAAGCGGCATGTTCGCGCTAAAATGGTCCAGCAAGATTCCCAAAATATCGGGTTTCAGTGACGCCCATTCGACGCCGGGCGCTGCGGTGACCGAAATAAACTCGCGACCGAAAAATACGCCGGTGACGTCGCCGAGGTTGAATAGCGCCTCAGCCAACGGCGAAGCTGCGGCCTCTTCAGGGTCGGCAAAATCGCGGGTGCCGCCTTCCATGACGATTCGTCCTGGAAGGAATTTGACGGTCGCCGGATTCGGCGTCAGTTCGGTTTCAATCAACATGAGCTACATGTGGTGCCCAGCGCGGTAAAGTGCAAGTTAGATTAACTTGACAGCGGTGAAGCCTCAGTCGAGCAATGGGTGACATGAGAGGAGCAAGATTATGGTCGATCAAACGGACAAAACCGCTTGGATAACGGGCGCATCATCAGGCATCGGCGAAGCGTTGGCTAAGGCATTTGTCGGGCAGGGCGGCCACGCAATTCTGTCGGGCCGTAATGTTGCCGAGCTGGAGCGTGTCGTAGCCGAAAGCGGAGCGGAACAGCACTGCCTGATCTTGCCATTCGATACATTAGATGTTGAGGCTTTACCGGCCCATGTGAGCGCCGCGATTGATTTTCGCGGCAGTGTCGATGTCTTGGTCAATAACGCCGGGATATCGCAGCGGTCGCTCGCGGTGGACACCGATTTTTCGGTTTACGAGCGAATTGTCGGGGTTGATTTGCTTGCGCCCATTGCATTGACGCAAGCGCTTTTGCCGCATCTGGTATCGCGCGGTGCCGGGCAATTGGTGATGATTTCAAGCGTGGCTGGCAAAGCGGGTGTGCCGCTTCGGACCGCTTATTGTGCGGCAAAGCATGGGCTTATCGGTTATTCCGACGCGCTGCGCAGTGAGGTGGCGGGGCAGGGTGTCAAGGTGCTTGTGGTGGCCCCCGGATCGGTCAAGACCAACGTATCACGTAATGCACTGAACGCCGACGGTTCAGTGCGCGGTGCCAGCGACCAGGCGATTGATAATGGTATCGACCCGAACGAAGTTGCCCGACTGATTTGGGAAGCAGTCGCGGCGGGAACCCGCGAAATAGTAATTGCCGAAGGGATGGAAGCCAATATACCTGTCATGCGTGCGCAAGACCCTGAAAAACTGTTTGATATGGTCGAGGCGATGGTTGCATCGGGCTATGCACAAAAACTCACGACTGAATGAATAAAGCGGCCTGACGCTAGATCAACCCCGCCGAACGCAGGCTCGAAAAGCCGTCTTTGCCGATGATGATATGGTCGTGGACGGATATGCCAAATTTTTTTGCTGCATCGGCTATGTCGCGCGTCATCGCAATATCCTGGCGGCTGGGCGCGCTGTCCCCGCTTGGGTGGTTGTGGACCAATATGATAGCGGCAGCGCCCAAGTCCATCGCACGGCGGACGACCTCACGCGTGTAAATGGCCGCTTGGTCGACCGATCCCTCGCTTGCTACCTCATCACGGATCAGCATGTTTTTGCTGTTGAGGTAAAGTGTGCGAACGCGCTCGATCGTTAAATGCGCCATGTCGGCACGCAGATAATCCAGCAAAGATTGCCACGACGCGAGCACGGGCTGTTCGCGCACCGGCTCGCTTAAAAGTCGAAGTGCAGCGACTTGCACGATCTTCAGTGCTGCGGTGCTCGTTTCCCCCATTCCTGGCTGCTGCGCAATATTATGGGCGTCGGCGGTAAGCAGCGCTGACATCCCGCCATAATGGGCCAATAGCTGTTTTGCGAGCGGCTTGGTATCGCGGCGCGGGATTGCGAGTGCCAACACATATTCTACCAGTTCATGGTCGTGTAGGCCTTCGCCTGCCTGTTCGAATAACCGTTTGCGCAGCCGCGCACGGTGGCCAGCACCATGATGCTCATCCTTCTCCGGGCTGTCAGCCATCCACGCTATCCTTTTGCGAACGATTGCCTTTTCAGCGATTTTTCTGTCTCAAGCAAGCCGAATGGCGCGAAGGGCGTTGCAACCTAATGCCCTTTCCCGCATTTGATACAAATGCAGGATGCTGCCAACGAAGCGCTGATCGAAGAAGACGCGCCCGAGCCATTTCGTGGGCGGCGGTGGAAGCGGCGCATTTTCGGCGCAGTTTTGCTGCTCCTCGTCATCTTGCTGGCCGTCGCATATTGGCAACGCAACAGCATTGCTGACCGGTTCGTGCAAAACGAGCTAGAAAGCAGAGGCATCAGGGCAACTTACAAGATTGACCAAGTCGGTTTTCGCACACAGCG
>JANLRW010000092.1:0-13081 GCA_031361925.1 Sphingomonadales bacterium | reverse complement strand
CAATGCCTGAAGCGGGTAGTCAAATTCGCTAACCCACGAACCTGGGCTGGTTCTTGGAGTTGCTGCCATGTTCGGCCCTCTTAACGAGGTGCCGGCAACAGCGGGTGGCGGTGTCGGTGCGACCCTGCGCTCTTCAGATGATATTGTTTTAGAAGCCGTCGGTGGTTGACACGCATTGCCGGTTGCGCCGCTTGCAGCCAAAAGATAGACGATTGCCAACATCTGCCACCTCAACTCCATACAACAACTTTTAGCGCGAGAACACGTCCTGTCTACTAATTCCCCCCTCGCATTACCGTTTTCGGAGATGCCGAACATTGGCGGCGTGACGCTGAGCGTCGCACGCGCGGGTTACAAGGATTGGGATCGCTGCGACCTGACATTTATCGAACTGGCTGAAGGGACGGCAGTATCAGGTGTGACCACAAGAAACGTCTGTTGTTCGACCGAGGTCGAACTTTGCCGCGATCATCTGAAAGGCGGTAAGGCACGCGCGCTTATCGTCAACGCGGGTAACAGCAATGCCTTTACCGGAAAACGCGGTCGCGAGGCGGTGGATGCGATTGTCGCTCAGGTGGCAAAGCGCCTAGACTGTGCGCCGAACGAGGTGTTTGTGTGCTCGACCGGCGTCATCGGCGTGCCGCTGCCAAAAGATAAGGCTGAGGCAGGCCTGAAAGCTGCGTTCGAAGCCGCGCCTTGCAGTTGGGAGGAAGCAACCAACACTATCGGCACCACTGACACTTTTGCCAAAGGTGCGACCGCCAGCGCGATGGTTGCCGGAACACAGGTGCAGCTGGTCGGGATTATCAAAGGATCAGGCATGATCGCGCCCGACATGGCCACGATGCTCGGTTACATCTTCACCGATACGGCTATCGAGGCAGGGTTTCTTCAGGAACTGCTTTCGAACTCGAACGAACAGACCTTCAGCTGCATCACCGTCGATAGCGACACATCGACCAGCGACACTGTGCTGGCCTTCGCCACCGGCAAGGCAGGCAATGCGCCGTTACGTTCGTTTGACGATGCAGGCGCCGACGCCTTTGCTTCGGCGTTGCACGATATATGTCGACAACTCGCGCATCTGGTGGTGCGCGACGGCGAAGGGGCGCAGAAGTTTATCGAGATTTCGGTCAAAGGCGCGGTTAATGACGACAGCGCCCGCCGTGTAGGTCTGGCGGTTGCCAATTCGCCGCTCGTCAAAACTGCGATTGCGGGCGAGGACGCCAATTGGGGCCGCGTCGTCATGGCGGTGGGCAAAGCAGGCGAACCCGCCGACCGCGACCTGCTGTCAATCAGCTTCGGTGCTACTCAAGTGGCACGAAACGGCGTCGCGGTCGACGGCTATGACGAAGCTCCCGTCGCGGCGCATCTTAAAGGCCGCGAGATAGCAATCGGCGTCGATCTGGGCTTAGGCGAAGGCCGCGCGACTGTGTGGACGTGCGATCTGACCCACGGCTATATCAGCATCAACGCAGATTACCGGAGTTAAAGCGCCGCCTCGAGCCATTGCTTCAATTGCGCCTTAGGCGCAGCGCCGACCTTGGTGTCGGCCACCGCGCCGTCCTTGAACAGGATCATCGTCGGAATACCCCGAACGCCGTATTTGGCGGGGGTATCGGGATGGTCGTCTATATTAAGCTTCAATATCGTGACCTCTTCGCCCAATTCCTCGCTGATTTCCTCAAGGCTGGGCCCGATCATCTTGCACGGGCCGCACCATTCTGCCCAAAAATCGACTAGAACCGGCTTATCCGATTGAAGAACTGCTGCATCAAAATCATTATCGCCTACCGAGGTGGTTACCATTCGAAATCTCCATCTGTTGCAAAATAATGTATGCTGCGAGGGCCATGCTGACAAGCCGCAAGCGTCAATAGATTTGCTTGGCTGACTAGCAGGCGGGTTTGTAAGGTGCCAACGCCGCATCGGAAAGTGACACCAAGCGCGGGACATACGTAAACAACAAAGATGCCTCGACACGCGAATGCGGAAAAATCGTTTCGAGGGCTGCGACATAGTGCGCCATTTGCCGAAGATATGGCACCGCCACCGATGCTTCGTTTGCCGGAACTGCGCGTCCGGTTTTGAAATCCAATACGCGCACCAAACCTGGCTCGATTAGCAAGCGATCAACCCGGCCTGAAATAACGGTCTCGCCCACAACCGCAGCAAGCGGCACCTCCGCGCGGGCGTTCGAGCCGAAGAAGTCTTGCCATTCTGGATTACCAACAACACCACGTACATCCGCCAGTATCCGTGCTTTGTCGATTGCAGCGTCAGTGACGTTGCGATCCAGCCAGCGTTCGGCATTCTCCAACGAACCCGCATCGGCAACCCGCTCAAACAGCGCGTGGATGAGCTTACCTCGTTCCGCCGCCGCGCGCACGGCGAGCATTGCTGGCGCATCGCCATAGTCATCATCATCAAGCCGTGATGGTACCAACGGGCGCGGCGGACGGCCTTCGTCAGGTGCCGGTTTGAACAGCCAGTCGGGCGTTTCAATTTTTTCAGCGAGAGCAACGGTGCTGGCTGAACTCGGTCTTACGTCGGGCTTAGCGGCCAACCCAGCCACGCCGACATGCCGCATCACCTGGCCCCACCGGCTATCGTCCTGCCATTGGCACCCCAGCATATCCATGCCACTACGCAGTGCTGCATACCAACTGTCATCGGGGACAACGCCCTTGCGACTGATGCCCAAGGCTCCGCCCATGATCAACCGCTCCTCGGCACGGGTCATCGCGACGTAAAGCAAGCGCTTATGCTCCTGCAACTCGCGCTCCTTCTGCATTTCTACGATCTTGCCAAGACGCCCTGATTGCTCAGCTTTCCTAATCGGCAACAGCGGCGTCCGCTTGCCCTCATCCATAATCAGTTCGGCGGATTGGTCAGGCTTCTTGCCCGGGTCCGACGTCGTGTCAGCCAATATGACGACCGGCGACTGCAGGCCCTTTGCGCCGTGGACGGTCATCACCCGCACTTCGTTCGCACCGCTTTCACCGTCACGCTTGATCTCGATATCGCCGCGGTCAAACCATGCCAGAAACGCCTGTAGGCCGCCGCCCTGCTGCTGTTCAAAAGCAATCGCGGCATTCAGCATTTCCTCACATGGCACCAGCGATTCCGGGCCCAAGCGCGCAGCGAATTTGCGTCGACCACAGGTTGGCCCCGACAGGATCTGCTCCAGATAACGATAAATCGTGGTGTAATCTGGACTCGCCAACATATCGCGCAAAGGCGCCAACTCATCGCCAATTTCGGGCTGTTCGCGCAAATGCTGCCACAAAGTTTTCTCGGATTTGCCGCGATAGCCATATCGCAGCAGCCGATCCTGATCCCATCCAATGAGCGGCGAAACCATCAGGCAGGCAAGACTCAGATCATCACCGGGTTGCAGCGCAAAGCGGATCGCAGCAAGCAAATCCTGCACTACTAAAGGTTGTAGTAGCCGAAGGCGGTCGATCCCTGCCACCGGTACCCCGCGTTCGTGCAGTTGCGCGACCAGCAACGACGCCAGGTCGCCGCGCGTTCGCAGCAGGAACATGATGTCGCTGGGCTGAAGAAAGCGGTCTTGCGTTTCAAGCCACGGTCGTTCGTCGATTAACGCCTTGGCATATTCGGCAAGCTTTTCGGCCAGTCGCCGCTTCTCGCTTGTGATCCACGTTTCTTCATCAGCATTGTCGCTCGCAGCCGCCTCATCTGCGACTGAACGAGACGTGACGGGCTCAAGCAACTCGACCAGTCCGAATTGACCTTTCCGCGTTTCGTGGGGCCAATAATCATCAATCTTGCCAAAATTGTCGATGCCGGTGGTGTCGATCACCGCATTGACGAGATCAACGATCGGTTCCGTCGACCGGAAGCTTCGCGTTAACGCAAGATTTTGCAGTTCGAGTTCGGCGGCCTCGATACGCTCGGCAAACGCTTCGCCTGCTTCGCGGTATCGTTCCGGTGCCGTACCCTGAAATCCGTATATCGCCTGCTTGAAATCGCCGACGGAAAAGATTGTCCGCGTCTTGTCCGACCGCGCGCCAGACCCGCTGTGAAAATCGTCGCTTAGGGCACGGATAATATCCCACTGCGGCTTGTTGGTGTCCTGCGCTTCGTCGACAAGAATATGGTCGATCTGACGATCAAGCTTGAACCGTACCCAATCGGCCATATGCCCAGTGCCCAGCAAGTTGGCCGTCTTGCGAACCATGTCATCAAAATCGACAACACCGCGCGCGTGTTTGCTTTGGGCATACTGGTCCGCAAAAGTCTTACCAACAAGGAGCGCCTTTGCCAAACGATCGGCATATTGTGCGCGGATCACTTGGCCGCTGAGCGATTTTGTCCATTCATGCAGTTCGAGCGCCAACGCCGCGTAAGCTGGATCGGTCGGGGTGTAACCCTTCGAAGCGATCATCGGTTCGCCTTTACCGTTGGTCCAGCAACTGTGGAGCATCTCAAACGAGGCCGCACGTTGTGGAGGGGACGAAGATAGCCAGTTGGTTAGCGTCACCGCACGGGTCCAGCCTCGGCTGTCGGGCTTGTTGTCGCACCATGACAGATTCATTGCGGTGATCGATTCTAGCGAAGCCCGTTCAATACGATCATCAGCTAATTCGGTTTCGAGGAAAACGTCAATCGGTCCATCGAAACTGACCTCAGCCAAACCGCGCGCCCAAGCAACTGCACCTTGATCATCGGGTATCTGGGCCATAACATCCGGCGCAGCACCGCATTTGTGCAGGAATTTGCGCGTGGCGTCCTCGCCCATTGATAGGCTCATAGCCTGCACGTCTGAAATCAGCTTGCGGTCATCGCGCGCCTCTGCGGCCAGAATCATTTCTGACAACGCTTCGCGCTGCAGTTCCTGTTGTTCACGACCTTCGACAGGTTTAAATCCGGGAACCAACCCAGCCTCCTCGGGAAAGCTTGCGAGCAAAGACTGGCAAAAACCGTGGATGGTCATGATCTGCAATCCACCGCCGGGTGCATCTAACACTTTGGCAAACAAGCGCCGCGCCTGCGTTTTCGCTTCCGGACCATAACTGGCCCCAATCGCCTTCAAATCTTCAGCCAGCATAGTGGGCTTCATCTGCACCCATGACGCGAGCAAACGGTTGATCCGTTCGGCCATTTCCGCCGCGCCCGCCTTGGTGAAGGTAATGCAGAGCAGATTTTCCGGTTCAACACGCTGTTCTAGCAACAACCGGATCACTCGCGCGGTCAGCACTTGCGTTTTGCCCGTACCAGCTGACGCGCTCAGCCAGATGTTCTCCGCTGGTATAACGGCGCCCATTTGCGCTGGCGTCAGCGGATTTAGAGACGCATTCATCCTGTATCGCCGTCATCTAACGGTTGGCGACCATCCCATTCCTGAAGGCGCATCAACTGGTTATAATCCTCATAATTCGCATATTCGGGACGCAGTTTCGCCGTGAACGGCGCACTGCCGAGTATCCATTTGGATAGCGCTTGTTCGGCTTGTTGTTTAATGAAGGCGACGAAATTTAGTGCGTCGATGTGACCGTCGGTAGGCTTCTTGCTCGTCGGTTGCGAGATGTGGCCGAAGCTTCCTTTGTCTTTGGCCAAACTCCAATATTCAAACCGCCTCGCCGCGCCTGTAACGTCCGGTATTGCTCCCCGCTCCGCCAACAGCCCAACCAGTCCTAGCTGCATTGCAAATCCAGCGGTTGCTTGCGGCGGCTTCGGCGCACCGCCAGTTTTGTAGTCTATGATCGCAAGGCTGCCGTCGGCTAGCCGGTCAATGCGGTCAGCGCGTCCTTTTATTTTGATGCCGAGCAGTTCGGTTGAGCCCGATTTTTCCGCGATCAGCAGTTGACGGCCTTCTTCATCCTGCAACCGTGCTGTCTCATGAGCAATCCAACGCAATCCTGCGGCCATTCGCGGTTGCCATAAAGCACGCATAGTCGGATCGAGCGTCGCATCCGACAGCAACGCTTCGGCACGTTCTATTAGCCTGTCCGGATCGCATTTGTCCTCTTTAAACCAGTTTTCCAGCACGTCATGCACCAACGTGCCGCGCCAAGCATAGCTCGGTTCAGCATCAACCGGTTCTAGTATTTTCAACCCCAATATGCGTTTTGCGTAAAAGGAATAAGGGTCGGATTTAAGTTGATCAAAATCGGTAATTGACAGTTCCACATTGCGCTGCGCAACGCTGGGTTCAGGCTTCGGTCGTTCGGCAAACGCAATCCGTTCCAACGGTTCGTCAATCGTCATCGCCAAGGCGCCGACGGTCGTTTCAATGCCAAGCTGGTCACCCAGCAGCGCCTTCATCCGCAATAAAAATCGTGAAGCCACTGTCGGCCCGCTGCGGTCGCGTTTGGCGCGGGTCAGCAATACTTGCTTTGTCCCAAGTGCGGTCGAGAGATCATGCGCAGACAGCCCGATATTGCGGTCGAGCGTCGCTAGCCCAAGATGCCTTCTAATTGCTGGCGCCAACCAAGGATCGGGTTGGGTAATTTGCGGCCAAGTTCCCTCATTCAAACCACCACAAATGACTAGGTCCGCTTGCTGCATTCGCGCTTCCAGCAAACCATAAATCGCAACACGCGGGTGCCCACCATATGGCGGCCTGACAACGGCCTGCCCGAACATTTCGGTAAGGATTGCAGGAACAGCGGTGCGGTCTGCACGACCGATAGCCGACAGATCGCAGCTGCCAAATTCTTCCCACAATACCACAAATTGCCGACCGGTTGCACCCTTCCAGATGCCAGTCTGCGTCAATACCCCAGCAATATCTTGGACCGCAGTCATGATGTCCAAAAACGGCTTCCCATCGGAATTTTCCAGATCGGTCAAAACTGCATTAACCATATCCCACCATGCGCTCAGATCGGCGTCAACTTCTTTTTGTGACGCCAGCAATTCTGTAATTGCTTTCAACCCGACTCCGGTCGCCGGGCCACGCAGTTTAAAGTCTAACCGACGCGCCATATCCAGCCATGTAAGCCTGTGTTCTCCGGCATGAACGAGCGGATGCTTGACAATGGCCAATAACGAAACAGGCGCAAACCGTGTGGCGAAAGCCTCCGCGAGCGCAAGGACCAGCGTGCCGTTGGGCGTTTGCAGCAAAGGTGTGCCCGCGCTGTCGTCAACGACAATATCCCACCGCCGAAGCTGGGCCGCAACGCGCACGGCAAGTTCGCGATCGGGCGTTACCACGGATACTCGAATCGCGGGCGTTTCCAGCGCCTGCCGCACCTTGATAGCAATCGCCCTTGCTTCCTCCGCACTATCCGATGCTTCAATCACAAAGACACCCGGCAGAACTTTACGCGCAGCGGGCAATTCACCCCAATTTGCTGTATCATCGGGAAGGCAAAAGATATCGGTTACCGTCGTCATACGCCGCGCCGCGTCAGTCGGTAACACATTGACGGGATCTATTTCGTCACGTCCAACGCCCATGCGTTCGAGCAGTAGTTTCAGATGAAATTGCGGATGCGTTTCATGTGATTTTTTGGGCTTGGCTTCGTCGCTGACCTTGTCATGTGGACCTAAAGCATCCCACTGCGTGTCGGGCATTGCGAGGTCAACTCCCGGCACCACAACGACCCCGTGGGATAACTTGGCGACGATAGCCAGCAGCCGAGTCACGGCCCGTGCCGCCGTGCTTATCCCGGCGGCAACAAACAGCCCTTGAGGAGGATTTTCGCGCAAACGGTCACTTAACCGGTCGAGCAAAATGTTGCGACGCTCCGACGGGCCGAGCATTTGCCTCGCAGCAAGCGCATTTTGGTAATCAGGCAATATCGCCATCAGTTGTCCGTAAGAAGATTGCCAGTGGCTTTGTAGATCGGCTTCGATTTCGATGCCTTTAAACGCGGCAAAGTCGACCTGTTCGATTTCCAATTCGTCGATCATTTCTGCTAAAAGGCGCGCAAGTCGGAGTGCTTCAGGAGCGCTGATCTTATCACCCGGTGGCCGGTGCTTGATAATAAGCTGCGCCAGCAGCATAAGGCGTTCTGCCGGTGTAATAACGGGTAAGATGCTGGTATCACCCTCCAACGGGTCGAGTATCGGCCCAAGCGCTTCATCAAGCGCCAAATCGCCGATCGCAACCATTTTGGGTAGCAGCAGCCCCGGCGTTGCCTTGCGCACGAACGCCTCGGTAATTGCTTTGACCGCACGGTTATTGGGGAGCAGCAACGTAGCGTTGCTAACCGTCACCGGATCATGACTGCATCTGTCCAAAATCAGCGTCGCAGTTGCATCGCTTAGGTCAACGCCAAACGGCACGGTAAAGACTTGCGTCCTTATGGCTGCGCGGTCAGCCGTTTGCATAATCCGCCAGTTTTTGTTCAGTTGCTGCTATCGCCGCCGGATAGCCGACATCGAACCACAGCCCGTTGTGCACTAGCCCGAAACAGCGACCGTCGGCAATCGCCCTATCCCAGAATATATTGGTCGAAAACACGTCAGAGGGCGGGTCGATGATCAACCGCTTGGCAAGCATTTGAATGCCAGTCCAAACATATGCGCCGCGTCGGTCCGGTTTGCGGCGCGACAGACGTTGGTCAGCATCCAAATCGAAATCGCCCTGCCCTTGCGTGTTGTTTGCTCGAGCCAGCGGGACCACCAACATCAACACATCCATGGCATTATCATCCCATGCTGCCATTAGCCGCTGGAACGCATTATTGCTTTCATCAGTCCACCAGTTGTCGGCATTGACGCATAGAAACGGGTCGTCGCCAATCATCGGCAAGGCGCGAACGAGCCCCCCGCCTGTGTCAAGTAGCAGGTCCCGTTCGTCTGAAATCGTAACAGCGAAGTCGGCGGCATGGTCGGCCATATGCTGTTCGACTTGGGCCGCCCGGTAATGCGTATTGATGACCACATTGCCGACCCCCGCTTCGCGCAGGTGACCCAGCACATGGTCAAGCAACGCCACGCCAGCGACTCCGATCAGAGGCTTGGGCCGCTCGGCAGTCAACGGCATCATCCGCGTGCCCTTGCCCGCCGCCATAATCATCGCAGTATCGACATGACGGCTCATGACAGTGAAATCATATCGGGCGATTTTGCCCGCACTTCGGCGGGTATATTATGATCGAACCATGCCTTTAGATCTGCCAATCCCGGATGCGCTAAATCGCGCTCCAGATATCCCCACATCCGTGGCAGGAAACGGAGATAACGCTCCTTACCATCGCGCTTCCAAAGTCGTGTGAAAATGCCGATAATCTTGGTGTTCCGCTGCGCTCCGAGCAGCGCGTAATGCAGGTCGAAATCGGAATTAACACCAGTGGCGTGTCGGTAATAGGCAAGCATCGCTTGCTCCAGCGCCGGATCGACATCGCGCCGCGCGTCTTGCAACAACGACACCAGATCATAGGCTGGATGACCAACAAGCGCGTCTTGAAAATCTATGATACCTTGATCGCCACTGGGCAGCAGCATGATATTTTCAGCATGATAATCGCGCAAGACAGTTACCGACTGGACGTCCAAAACCGGTTGCAACGTATCCCGCCAAAGCGTTTCATATCCAGCTTCATCTACCGCCAGACCCATCGCAGGCATATACCATTCGCTAAGCAACTTTACTTCACGCAAATACGCCGCAGCGTCATAGGGCGGTAGTTCGGCGACCGGCGTATCGGCCAACCGAACCAGTGCATCAATCGCCGTCCGGTAAATTACATGCGCATCATCCGGCGCGACATCGAGATGCTGTCGCATTTGTAAGTCCCCAAAATCCTCGATCAATACTAGCCCGCGACCCAGATCCTGCGCAAATATCTCTGGCGCGCGGAACCCGTGGCCGACCAGATAACGGGCAATGTCGATAAACGGTCGCGGGTCCTCATGCGGCGGCGGTGCGTCCATCAACACTGCCTTGCGACCACTCGCCGCTGTTGCGCGAAAATAGCGGCGGAAAGAAGCATCGGCAGCGACCAAAGTCACTGCCGCGCCTGCCCATCCGTGCTTGGTCAAAAATTCATCTAAACCAGCCGGCGGCGCTATATCAGTTAGCAGTGTCATATTCGTCCGTGTTCAAAGTCAAAAGTCTGCTGCCGTCGGACCGCGGTTCGATGGAGATATGATGGCTCGGTTTCATGTAGGCCAAACCAGCACGCTCCGCCCATTCGACCAGCGTAAGCCGAGCATCACGATCTTCAGCCAGCCCGAGCTCGTCCAGTTCTGCAACATTGTTTAAGCGATACAAATCGGCATGGGCAACCGCAATGCTTGTTTCTGGTGGATCATATGGATGGACGATAGCGTAGGAAGGGCTGGCAACTTCGCCGTCAAATCCCAACCCCCGTAAGATGCCCTTGCAAAGCACCGTTTTTCCTGCGCCAAGGGGGCCATCGATTGACACCCAGTCGCCAATCGACAGCGTTTTTGCAAACTGCTCTCCAAAGGCGCGCATTGCTGCTTCATCGGTTACGATCATGCCCGCGGAACCGACATAATGACGGTCGTTCCATGTCCAAGTTCGCTCTCCAACGTCAGGCTGCCGCCGTGCGATTCGATGAGCTGCCTGGCGAGTGGCAGGCCTAGTCCCTGCGTAACAGAACCTGCGTTTGGCTTGACCACGGCGTCGAGACCTGGGCCGTTGTCAGCCACGATGACTTCCAGCGCGCCATCGGTCCAGCGGGCGAACAGCAA
Source organism: Sphingomonadales bacterium (assembly GCA_031361925.1). Classification (GTDB taxonomy): domain Bacteria; phylum Pseudomonadota; class Alphaproteobacteria; order Sphingomonadales; family Sphingomonadaceae; genus Sphingorhabdus_B. The sequence goes on along the minus strand of JANLRW010000092.1, from coordinate 2,443 downwards.
GACTTCGCCGCCTTCGTGATTATAGCGAATCGCGTTGTCGAGCACCTGCCCAACTGCTTGTGCCAATCGCTTCGGGTCGGCGGCGATCTGCCCCTCAGCATCACCTAATTGCAAGTCAAGCGTGACGCCCACCTCTTTGGCCAGTGCGGATTTGGCCTCGGCAACCTCGGCCAGCAATGGGCGGACGTCGACTTGTTCGCGAGCAATCGGCAATGCACCGGCCTCGCCCTGGCTGTAATCAAGCACGGTGTTGATCTGATCTGACAGCCGCTCAGCCGACGTGACAATCGCGTCAACATACTCACTCGCTTGCTCGTTCAGCGGCCCTGCAACGCCCGCCTTCAACAAATCAGCAAAGCCACTGATCGACGTCAACGGTGTCCGGAACTCGTACGACATATTGGCGAGAAACTTACCCTTGATCGCGTCTGCTTCAGACAAAGCGGTATTCCGGTCACGCAGCGCCTGTTCGATCTTCATACTATCCGACATGTCGAGCATGGTAAAAAGCGCGTTACCGTCGGGAAGCGGGATGGTCGCGATCTGAAAAATGCGGCCATCGGTAAAGGTCGTCTTACTCCGCCGTTGCTCGCGGTTGGCAGTGGTCATGCGGATTAGCTCGCCAATCACCGCAATCTGTGACTGCTTTTTTAGATGCAGCGCCAGCATTGGGAGCAACTCGTCAACACGCGGATGCTTCAGCAACACATCCTCCGAAAGCCCCCAGGTTTCGGCAAACAGCCTGTTCCATATGCTCAGCCGCCCGTCAGCGGAAAAAACTGCGATTGCTTCGAACAGGTTATCGAACGTGGCGGTCCGGACGCGGAGCAACGTGTCACGCGCACTTGCCAATTGCGCCTGTTCGGTCCGGTCTTCGAAAATCAGCAGCAGGCCGCCATCGGGCACTGGTTGCGCTAGGACGCGCAGATGGGTGCCATCGGGCAATAACCAGTTTTCCTCGGCTGGGTCGACCGAGCGGAACCATTCTTCGCGATCGCTGCGCCATTCGGGAAAGTCACGCACTTCGGGCAGCTTGCCATTCTCGCGCATCCTGTCGAGCACGCGGCTGAATTCGGGCTTTTCGGAAAGCCACTGGTCGCGGAAAGCGAATAGCCGTTGAAACGGCAAATTGGCGAAAGCCAAGCTTTGATGCGCATCGAATTGAGCGACGCCAGCCGACATCATATTCAGCAAATCGCGCTGCGCCTCCGACAATTGCCGGATTTCGGTACGCGCATCGGTCAAATCTTGTATGTCGATGGCAAGCCCTGCCACACCAATAGCGCCAAGCGGAATGTCAAACACCCGCAACTGGCGGCGTTCGCCATCAAGTGTGGTGGAAACCACTCGCTCGGCTTGGGCACCCTCGCTTTGTGCCTTCGCGGCAAACTCGATCGCATTCGTGCCGTTGTACGGTTCTACCAGCTCGATCCCTTCCTCAACGACATGCGCCCCATCACTCGCACTCACCGCATCGACATAAGCACGGTTTACGAAATTAAGCTTTAGGTCAGGGCCACGGTGCCACATCGGCAACGGCGCGGCCTCGATCAAACCGGCGAGCGCCTCAAACGCTGCTCGCGCCTCTTCGGACTCGTATTTACGTTGCTCCAATTCGCGCAGGCTTTCTGTCGAATCGAAGAACCACAGCAATGCAGCTCCGTTCGGATAGATAACCGCATCGGCAATGCTGCCGACAACCAGCAAACGGCGCTCCGACCCTTTAATCGCTACCGGCAGGACAAAGTCCTTCCCGGTTCGCTGCGTTTCGCGCACGCGCTCATTCAAAATGCGCAGATCATCGTCGGCGAGCCCAGCATCATCACTACCGCCGAAATCCGATAGCGAGCCTGCAGACGATTCCAGCCCCAACAGCCTTGAAAACCGGTCAGCAGCCTCGATACGCCCGTCACCTTTGACCACAACCGGTATCGCGGGTGCCGTTTCCAGCAACCGCGCCAGCCGCGATGTTTGTCGCAGCATCTTAAGTGATTGGCGCCGGAGAGACAGCCCAATCCAGATAGCAACTGTCGCGCCCACGAGCCATAGCGCCATCAATATCCCGATCAGGGCGACTGGCAGGCTATCACCGGTCATACAAATACTGTTCTTTGCATTTTCACCATCTTGCTAATGCCCAAAAGGCCGCGTGGTGCAACGAAAAAAGCCCGCTACGGATTGCGTAGCGGGCTCTTACCAATTCGGATTATTCGGCGATCAATAGCGATAATGATCTGGCTTGAATGGGCCTTGTGTTGGCACGCCGATATAACCAGCCTGCTTTTCGGACAATTTGCTGAGCTTTACGCCAAGTTTTTCAAGGTGAAGCATTGCTACCTTTTCATCCAGATGCTTTGGCAACACATAGACTTCGTTCTGGTAATTCTCGCTTTTGTTCCAAAGCTCGATCTGCGCGAGAGTTTGGTTGGTGAACGACGCAGAC
>JANLRW010000068.1:0-14087 GCA_031361925.1 Sphingomonadales bacterium | reverse complement strand
CCTTAAAGTCTCGGATTGGGATGGCAAAAAGGCCAATGTGACCGTCCTTAATCCGCTCCCACAAACCGCAGTGAGAATTGAGCTACCCGCGTTTAAAAAGGGTCGGCCGATCGGTCGCGGTCATGCGGTATTCGTCGAAGACAGCGTCATCCGATGACCTACTTTCTGACGGCTTCAACGCACCGCCCCCTTCGCCAATAATTTCGGCACCAGAAACAGCGCCGCCACCAATGGCCATCTCCGCTGCCATGGCTTGATCTCGATTTGTGTTCCCGCGTGGCGGGTTATCAGCCCGCGCGGCGCGTTTCTTTATCAACGATGCCACGCAGCGCCGCGTTGATGCGCGTCTGATATCCGCCATCGTTCTTTGCTTGCTGCTTGAACCAGTCCAGCACATCCGCATCGAGGCGTAATGTAACCTGCTTTTTGACTGGCCTGTAAAAACGGCCCCGAACTGCTTTTGAAAAATCAAGTGTTTCGGGCATATCGCTTAAGTCGATATCCTCGTCCTTCATTGCTGCAAGCGCAGCAAGTTCTTCCTGTAGATGCGGGGACAGATCCTTAATGTCCTTCATGATAATTTCTCCTTTCAACCGGGGTTGCATTTCGCGCGCTGATAATCCGGCCACCAACGTCGTCGTCGTAGATCGTATGGACAACGAGCAAAATGTTCGAACTCACCCGACCAATGGTCCGCCAGCGATCATCATCGGAATGGTCATCAGGCAACGTCAGCAACATCGGGTCTTCAAAAACCAGTACCGCCAACTCGAACGAAATACCGTGTTTGGCTCTGTTAGCTTTGGCTTTTCGTTCGTCCCAATGCCATTCCATCTGTAGTTACATATATGTAGTAACACCAAGAATCAAGTCTCAACGAACCGCGCCCTTCACCAGCAACTTCGGCACCAGAAACAGCGCCGCCACCAATGGCCATTTGCGCTGCCACGGCTTGATCTCGATCTGCGTGCCGGCATGGCGGTTTATCTTCCAGGCTAAATAATCAATACCGCCCGAATAGGTGAACGCTGCCTTTCCCAACCTTGCTACGGTCAGCAGCTTGCCGCGCCGTCGCAATCCGGGCCAGCGGTTTCGTTCCTGCATGATCCGGCGTTGTGGGTCGGGCAAGATGTGCACCTTGTCCCCGCGCAGTTCGTTGGCAATCGGGGTATGCTGCAGCGCAGCTTGCCCGAAGCGCGCGTAGCGCTCGGGGTCGAACTCGACGACTGACGCCGGCCGGTCGTTGCGTTCGGCGCGCAGTTCGGCGTCGTAGGTCATGCGGAATCCCGTCTGCCACAAATCCGGCACATCGACCTCGCGCTCGACAAAGGCGAGGGCGGCATTGAGCAAGGTCGGTGCCGCACCCGATATTGCGCGTGCCGCCATTGCCCGCGCCGCATCGTCTGCGACCCAGACCAATCGCGACGGCTGGGCAAATCGCGCCCATACCGACACCGCCGATGCAGCGGGACGGTTGAGATCGTGGAAATCGGCTTCGCTCAGCACCGCCACCTTGGCCATCAGGCCGTCGTGCTGCACCGGGAACACATTGGGCGGCAATCGCCGGTTCCATTTGGCCAGCCACGGTCTGTCGTAGGCCGATTCATAATCCGAGACGATGAGGTAGAAATCGAGCATCTGCCCCTCGAGTTGCTTGCTGCGCAGGCACGACCCGTAAAACAACACCGCCCGAGCGGCTTGCGAATACAGTCCTGCGATATGCGCAGCGAAAGCCTCGATTTGCGGTAACGCGGGCACAGCCAATTCATCGGCTACCAATTGGATGAGCGACAACATACGCCGCTCTTAGCGGTTTTTACGAGCTGTTGCTAAACGATTATGCCGCGAGACGAAGGAACGGCACCGGCGGGGTTGACCGCAGCACGATCGGTCGGCTGCTGTTGGCCTCAAACACTTCGCCGTCGAGCACGACACTGCTTTTCACGCTGTCAATGCGGATGGTATCGCCCTGCTGAATATGCACGCCGTCAACGGCATGGCTGCCTAAGCGCCCGATGATCGACGCGAAAAATGCGCGGATCATCGTCCACGGGCGCTGGTCCACCGCCATGAATTTCATCTGCCCGCGTCCGGTCATGTCGCCTGTGCGCCCACCAAGCAGCAGCTTTTCAAGCGTGGTGACAATCAATACCGAAAATATCCCCTGCAATTCGCCATTGCGGATGAACGAGATGCTCACCGGTTTGGCGCGGTCGGGCAGAAATGCCGCCTTCAGCCCGAAGATAGCGGAAAACATCACCGCCAGCGCCGTCAAAAAATGGCTGAGACCGTTGGGAAGGCCGAGCGGATAGATTTTGTGGCGGCAGAACAATATGGTTTCGGCCAGGCCTGCGCCGCCCAAGAACATCCCCAATACCGGTCGTGCGCCCTCGCTGCCGTCGCTCAGCGCGATGAGTTCACGCACGACGATATGCTCCGACATATCGCCCTTTGCCACTGCGAGTATCCGCTCGAGCGCGATGAGCGGGTCACCCTCGGCACCCAGATCAAGCGCAATCAGGTTTGTTTTTCCGTTGGGCAGCACCGCGACGGGTGGCGGTGTCCCGTCAAAATGGCCGCCGTGATACAGTTCGGTCAACGCCGATTGGACGGTGCCGTCGCCGCCGTTGATGACGAGCACCTTGGGCTTTACCCGCGCGATCATTTCGAGCGCTTTGGTAACCTGACCCATTTCTTCGACTTCATAATGGAAGATATCTGGATGAAGCGCGCAAAAGCTACGAACCGCCGGCAACAATGACCTGTTGCCGGTTGAATTGGGGTTCGAAAGAAGCGCTACCAATGCCAAATACGGTCCGTTACATATATTTCAGGTTGATGGTGATTTTGGTCACGCCGGTACCGGCGTAGAATGATACTTTGCCGACCGAAGGTTTGCCCAAATTCAAGATATTGATGCTCGGGTTGTTCGAAAAGCCACCACCGTCTTGGCTGATATCGGTTTTTCCATTGGCATTGCGGTCGTGCCGCACGGCGATACCGTAATTGCCAGCGGCAGGCACGGGCACGCAAAAGCTCATCGAGCCAGCGTTGGCGCGGCTTTCGATCCGGTTGATCCAGCGGCCTTTGGCAAGCCACGCGCCGCTTGTCGCCGGATAAGACTGCACACGGATGCGTCCCGTCGCCTCTTTTACGCCGCGCACGCTAACAAGCACTGCGGGGCCGTTGCCCGATGTGCAGCGTGTCATGTCGTTATTAATTGCAGTGCCCGCAGCAGCAGCGCCCGAAACGAGCGCAACCGCAGCAATCGACACCAACAATGGTAGCTTATTCATCACAAAACTCCTGGGAACAGATTTCTGGCGCGCCTGTTTTTAAGAAACGCCGTCGATATTGCCCCTGAACCTAGAAGCGTCTATCGGTGCAGTTTGCGGCCAAATTACGGTGACAGGGCGACCATAAGTTGAAATTTATTACTGCCACCGACCGCTACATTTTCCGCTTGGTTATGATACCGCTTTTGGCAACGCTGGCGATTGCTGCGTCGTTGCTGATGCTGGACAAGATGCTCAGTCTGTTTGACTTCGTCGCAGCGGAGGGCGGGCCGGTCAGCGTTGTGTGGCGAATGCTCGCCAATCTCATTCCTGAATATATGTCGCTGGGTATCCCGATAGGGCTTTTGCTGGGGATATTGCTCGCCTTTCGGCGGCTAGCAACCTCTTCTGAACTCGACATTTTCCGTGCCGTGGGAATGAGTTATTTTCGGCTTCTGCGGGTGCCTTTCATGTTAGCCATCGGTCTGGCTGTCGTTAATTTCGCCATCGTCGGTTTTATTCAACCGAGCGCGCGATATCTATATGAAGAGCTGCGTTTTGAACTTCGTTCCGGCGCTTTTGGTGCCAAGGTTAAGGTCGGCGAGTTCAACAATCTGGGCCAAAATTTGACCATGCGGATCGAGGAAAGCCGTAACAAAGGCAACGACCTGTCGGGTTTGTTTGTCTTTGGTAAAAGCAAGAATGGCCAGTCAATTGCGGTTACCGCCGAGCGCGGCCAATTTTTGCGCACCGATGATCCTGACACTATCATATTGCGGCTGAGCAAGGGAACACTGGTGCATAATGCGCCCTCTTATAAGTCACCACGGGTGTTGAGCTTTACCAGTCACGACGTCCCGATTCCGCTTCCGCAGATCGAAAATTTTCGGGCGCGCGGTGGCAAGGACCGTGAATATTCGATCTCCGAGCTGATGCGCATTGGCGGCGACGCCGGGCAAAGCGCGCAAGACCGCAACCGCGCGTGGTCGAATTTCCACTTCCGTTTGGTCGAAGTCGCCATGATGCTGTTGCTGCCGTTCCTCGCGGTGGCGCTAGCCATTCCGCCCAAACGTTCGACCTCGGCGCTCGGGGTATTTCTGTCGATTGTCATGGTCGTGACCTATCATAAAATCAACGAATATGCCGACGGCATTGGCGGCATGGGCATTGTTGATCCGGTTGTTGCGTTGTGGGTGCCGTTCCTATTTTTTGCCGCGCTGATTTTGTGGATGTATCATGTGATAGCGCATGTGCCGGGCGGGCAGCCAATCGGGGCGCTGGAGGTATTTGCTGACAAGGCGGGCAAAGCAATCCGCAAGCTGTTTACCTTCGGCCGCAAATCCCGGTTGGCCAAACTTGGCTTGGCGGAGGCTTAGCACATGCACTTTTTCCCATCGCGAAACATAACATGGTATATGGCCAGACTGTTCATCATCCGCAGCTTTGCGGTGCTGGCGATGCTCGTGCTGATCTTGCAAACCCTTGATCTGTTGGGTGAGAGCGGAAAAATACTGTCGGTTTCGGGGAACGATCAGGGTGATGTCATCCGTTATGTCACCATGCGTACGCCGCAATTGGTCGCGCGCTTTTTGCCTTATTCGGTCTTGCTCGGGACGCTGATCACCTTTGCTGCACTCAGCCAGAATAGCGAAGTAGTGGCAATGAAGGCAGCGGGGCTATCGGCGCACCAGATCCTTGCGCCGATGTTTGTCGCCAGCCTCGCGGTTGCGATCCTATCCTTTGCTTTCAACGAATTGGTCGTCGCCCCCAACACCGCGAAGCTGAAGGTCTGGCAAGAGGTCGAATATGGCCCGGTTCCCCCCGATACTGGGATCAAGACCAACGTGTGGGTGCGCGAAGGCCAGGACCTTATCAACGCCGGGACGGTGACTGGCACCGGCGAGGCGACGACCTTGGGCGATGTCAGCATCTACCTACGCAGCAATGGCGGGCTGCGGCAGGTCGTCAGGGCGAAGGAAGCGCGGTATGTGGATGGCGCGTGGCAATTGAAAGATAGCACAACATTTGACGTTGCCACCACCGAACAGAAACGTTTTGACGGCCTGACGGTCGGCAAGGGGATTACCCCCGACCGGTTCAACTATGTGAAGGTCGATGGCGACAGTTTGGGCTTTTTCGCGCTGAGCGCCGCCATTGGTGATCTGAATGCAGCAGGGCGAAGGACCGATAACCTCCAAGCGATATTATGGCACAAGATTTCGGGACCACTGTCCAGCCTGTTGATGCCGTTGCTGGCGGCCGTTGCGGCATTCGGGTTGGCACGCTCGGGCGCGTTGTTCATTCGCGCGGTGATCGGCATGGCACTTGGCTTTGCCTATTTTGTCGCTGACAATTTTGCGCTGGCGATGGGCAATTTGGGGGCATATCCGCCGTGGATTGCAGCTTGGGGGGCGTTTTTGCTGTTCCTGTTGATCGGTGAAACGGTGCTGGTCCGAACCGAAGAATGAGCGCATCGAAATGAGCGGGCCGATCGAAGACGCGCTGGTCCCGCCGGCTCCTGCGGTCAGCACTTCAGAGGTCGCCAAAGGCGCGGGGCTTGCCGCACTGTCGCGGCTCGGTGCGCTTATCGAGGTTATTGCTCAGCCCGCTTATACGTGGATGTTCGGATTGACGGGATACGGCGTCTATGTGGTGCTCTGGGCGGCGATTAATATCCTTGCCAACATCCTTGATCTGGCGATGGGGCAGGCCCTGCAGCGGATCGTGCCTGCTGAACAAGACCGCGTGCGCGAACACGGTGCCGTGCGCTTTGCTTTGCTGACAGGCACTGCACTTGGCGTATTGGCGGCGGCGGCGATCACGTTGTCGGCAAATTGGTTGGCCGGATTTGTCGCATCAGCCCCTGTCGAAGCAGCCGGATTGCCACACGCCATTGCGCTATTTGCGTGGAGCCTTCCGCTGTGGATCTTTATCGAGATCGCCACGGCTGCGGCGCGGGCGAAGCGTGCTTTTGGTCCCGAAATCCGGTTACGGATTTTCTGGGAACAGGTGGCGCGGCTGGTGTTTGCTTCCGGGTTCTATTTCACCGGCTTTGGTCTCAATGGATTGCTTTTGGGTCATCTGTTATCGCTGGCTCTGACCGCGATATTGTCGGGCCAGCTATTGGGTCGTTATTATGACCTGGGTCTTTTATGGCGCGCGCCGATGCCGCCAGTTATCCGCCGTTCGGTATTATATAGCGGTGCCGCAATGATGCCTCCCGCCATTGCGCGGCGCGCCTATAATGATCTGCCGCCGATATTGCTGAACCTGATGATCCCCGGAGCGGCTGGCGCGACTGCGGCTGCGCTGTTCGGCATCGCGCGTAAGATTGCCTCGATCCCGCTGATCGTGCGGCAGTCTTTCCTGTATGTGTTGTCGCCGCTTGCATCAGCGCAGGCGGCGGTGGATCGTCGGGCGATGCTGCCGATGTACCGGTTTTCGACGCATATGTCTTTGTTGCTCGCCGTCCCCCTGACCGGGCTGATGATCCTGCTAGCATCCGATATGCTCAGCGCCTTTGCGCCCGGGTCGGCGGCGGCGTTGCCGGTGCTAATTGTGCTTTTGGTGGCACGCGCCGGCGAGGCAGTCATTGGCCCTGCAACCCCGATTGTCGAGATGGTCGGCCACCGGGCGTTGCCCTTGGTCAACAGCGTCACCGGTCTGACGCTATGGCTATTTTTGGCAATCTGGTTGGTGCCTGCCTACGGTGCATATGGCATGGCCCTGGCGGTTTCAGCGGCCGTGGTGGTGACCGCTTGGGTGGCGGTTGTCGAGTTGAAACTGAGCGACGGGCTATCGCCGTTCGGCACCGGCTTTTGGCGCGCGGTGGTCATCGGTGCAGTGACAATTGGTTTGCTGTGGTTGCTGGGCGAGGCATTGGCACCGTTCGGAATGCAGGTGCGGGCGCTGGGGCTGTTTGCGGCGTTCTGGCCGCTGCTCTGGCTGGGACTGAAGCTGGGTCTCGATACTGCCGACAAGGCAGCGCTCGGCAAGTTCGGGCAAAAGCTGCGGCTGTGAACTTGACACCCTGCAGCCAACAATCGAGTGAACCATGATGACCGATATCACCATCCGCCCCGTCACCACCAAAGCCGATAAAAAGGCGTTTATCGACCTTCCTTACCGGCTCTATGCGAACGATCCTAACTGGGTGCCGCCGTTGAAAAACGAGGTCAATAGCCTCATCACCCCTGGCAAAAACCCGTGGTTCGGCCACAGCGAAGCGCAGCTTTTCCTTGCCGATCGGGGCGGCAGTATTGTCGGTCGGATATCGGCGCATATCGACCAACTTGCCCTCAAGCAGCCACCCGAACAGGGATTTGGCCCCGGCACCGGCAATTGGGGATTGTTCGAAGCGGAGGACGCTTCGGTTGCCCCGGGTCTCCTCCAAGCCGCCGAAGGCTGGCTGCGCGATAAAGGTATGACCCGCTCGCTTGGACCAATCAGCCTTGCGATGTGGGACGAGCCGGGGCTGTTGGTCAGGGGCCATGACCACCCGCCAACGGTGCTGATGGGACATCACAACCCGGCGTATCAGGCGTGGATCGAGGGCGTTGGTTACATCGGCGTGAAGGATCTTTTCACTTATGCCATCCCGATTGTCCCGCCTTTTCCGCCCCTGATAGAGCGGATCATTGCATCGGGCGAACGCAATGACCGGATCGTCATCCGCCGGGTCGACAAAAGCAAATTCGATCAAGAGGCGGAGATTATCCTCAACATATTGAATGATGCGTGGAGCGACAATTGGGGCTTTGTCCCGTTCACCGATGCCGAAGTTGCCTATGCGGGTAAAACGCTGAAGCCAATCGTCTTTGAAGATCTGATCCGGATAGCCGAAGTCGATGGCGAGCCGGTCGCGTTCATGATGACATTGCCAGACCTCAATGAGAAAATCGCCAGTTTTGGTGGTTCGCTTTTTCCGTTCAATTGGGCAAAATTGCTGTGGTGGCTTCGCGCGCCAAAGGTAACAACGATGCGGGTGCCGTTGATGGGGGTGGTCAAAAGGCTGCAGGGTACGCGGATGGCCAGTCAATTGGCCTTCATGCTGGTTCATATTATCCGGATCGATGCAGTGGAGAAATTCGGGGCGACGCGCGGCGAATTCGGTTGGGTGCTGGAAGATAACGGACCGATGCGCTCGGTCGGCGAGGCGATCAACGGCGAGATTAACAAGGTTTACCGAATTTACCAAAAGACGCTCTGAAACGCTGCGACACTTTCATACAATTTGTTGATTGCTCATATCCGCCAGCGGCCTATCTTTTGACAAGGGGCTGTTGAGGAGTGAAGGATGACCGCAGCAATAGCTTTGAACCGTTTTGGCTTGGGAGCAAAGCCTGCACAGGCGCATCCCGATAGGCCGAAGGTGTGGCTGCTAGACCAGTTGAGCAGCTATAACCCCCGTCCGCCTGAATTGGCCGCCTTGCCGAGCAGAGCCGCACTGGTCGAAACCTTGAAGGAATATCAGGCCGACAAACGCGAAGGCCGGATGGCCAAGCAATCTGTGGCTGGCGATATGACGCCGACTGACGGTGCGCAATTGGAGAAAATCCAGAACACCGTCCGCGCCGAATATGCAACGGCGGCCAATGCACGGATCGCCGCTGCGCTCGCTAGTGACACGGGGTTTGCCGAACGGCTGGTGCATTTCTGGTCGAACCATTTTGCGGTTTCAATCGACAAGCTGCCAGTGGTGGCGCTTGCTGGCGACTATGAGTTTCAAGCGATCAGGCCCAATATCATGGGCAAGTTTTCCGATCTATTGTTTGCCTCTGTTCGCCATCCGGCAATGTTGCTCTATCTTGATCAGGCGCAATCGGTAGGTCCGAACAGCCCGCTGGCGGCACGTATTGCCGAACGGCGGAACAAGGAGCTTGGCCTCAACGAAAATCTGGCGCGCGAGATATTGGAACTGCATACGCTTGGTGTCCGCACCGGCTATGCGCAAGCCGATGTGACCGAATTTGCCCGCGCGCTTACCGGGCTGACGGTTGCCGGAATGGGCAAAGGCCCGGCGCAGAAAATGCTGCTCCAAGGCGCTGCTCCCGGCGACAGTCTGTTTTTCGACGCGATCCATGAACCCGGTTCGCGGCAATTACTTGGCAAAACCTACCGTGAAACCGGCAAGCAGCAGATGGCGGCAATCTTGGCTGATCTCGCGGTTCATCCGGCCACTGCAAAGCATCTTGCGACCAAGTTGGCACGGCACTTTGTTACCGATGATCCGCCGCCTGCATTGGTGGCACGGTTAGAAGCCAGTTTCCTTAAAACCGGCGGAGATCTGCCAAGCCTTTACCGCGTATTGGTTGATGCGCCCGAGGCGTGGGGCACCGCACCGGGGAAATTTAAATCACCTTGGGATTGGACCATATCGACGCTGCGTGCGCTCAATGTCGGCGAACTGCCCGGGAAAGCGCAAGGCGCTGGTGTGCTGGCACAGATGGGTCAACCAATTTGGAAACCCGGATCGCCTGCCGGTTTTGCCGACAGCAATGCCGAGTGGGCAAGCGGAAGCGCGCTGATGCGCAGGGTCGAACTGGCCGACCGTTTTGCCGCACGCAGCGCCAACCGGGTCGATGCCCGGATGCTGGCTCCTTTGATCCTCCCCGGCGCTATGACCAAAACCACGAACGAAGCCATTGCCCGCGCCGAAAGTCCCGCACAGGGGCTGGCTTTGCTGCTGATGTCGCCCGAGTTTTTACGGAGATAATGTCATGTTGAATCGCCGCCAAATCTTGGCATCGGGCTTTGCCGGTGTTGCTCTCTCAGCCGCTTTCCCCGCGTCAGCGTTTGCAGCCGCCGCCAACCCCAAGCGTTTGCTGTTCATTATTCAGCGCGGGGCCGCCGACGGCTTATCAACCGTCATGCCCATCGGCGATCCGGCTTTTGCCGCGATCCGCCCTGCCGAAGCAGCAGCGGCGGGTGCAAAACTCGACGGCCTGTTTGCGCTCCATCCCAAGATGACTGAAACGGCCGGGCTGTTTGCTGCCAAGGAAGCGCGCTTTGTGCACGCGCTCGCCTCGGGATACCGCGACCGGTCGCATTTCGACGGTCAGAATATGCTCGAATCGGGCGCATCACGCCCATATGGGCGCGACGATGGCTGGCTCAACCGGCTGGCGGGCAGCCTGCCAGCAAGCGACGCCAAGGCGCTGGCGATTGCCCCGTCGGTCCCGCTGCTGTTGCGCGGCCCTGCCAGTGTCGCCAGCTACGCGCCGTCGCGCTTACCCGAAGCCAATGAAGACCTGATGCGCCGTGTCTCAATGCTCTATGCCGAGGATGCGGCGCTGGCCCCGATATGGGAAAGTGCGCTTGCCACGCGTGATATGGCGGGTTCGACGATGGGCGGCGGCATCCGCAAGGGTGCTGACGTAGGTACGATGGTGGCCGGGCTTATGGCTGGACCGACCGGTGCGCGGATCGTCAGCTTAGAGACCGACGGTTGGGACACGCATAGCGGTCAGGCGCAAAGGCTAGGCAACCAGCTGCAACAACTCGACGCGTTGATCGCTGCAGTAAAATTAGGACTGGGGCCAGAATGGAATAACACGCTGGTGATGGTTGCGACCGAATTCGGTCGGACGGTGGCGCTTAACGGCACCAGCGGCACCGACCACGGGACGGCATCGGCGGCGATGCTGTTCGGCGGGTCGCTTAGCGGCGGCGGCACCGTGAGCGCCGACTGGCCGGGGCTGTCGGCGGCACAGCTTTATGAAGGCCGCGATTTGAAACCGACTTCGCGCTTTGAAGATTTTGCCAGCGCGGCAATCGCGCATCATTACGATATCGACCCGGCGAAGACCAAAAAGACGTTATTCCCCGATTTCGGTTGAGCATATTGCCAACCCGCCCGGGCTTGGGCATCAACCAGCGGTGACCAGATATTACCGCCTCGACGCCGCATCGGATGAAGTGGCAAGCGCGCTCGGTGCCAATCAAGGCCCTGACCCGTGGGGCGGCGGCGCGGTGTCGCCCGGCGAGTTCGCGCCGGTGGTGACACGCGCACAAAAAACGGGTCAGCGCGTCATTCGCCCCATCGTCTGGGGTTATCCAGCACCCGGGGCAGACGGGGTCAGCGCTTCGGGCGAAGTCCTCTGGGTGCCGACGGTGCGCAATCTGGAAAGCCCGTTCTGGATCGGCAATTTACGGCATCACGAGCTCCGTTGCCTTGTGCCTGCCACGACCTTCATGCTGAAAAAACGCTGGTTCACGGTGGTGGACCAGCCGGTTGTTGCTTTTGCCGGGATCTGGCGTGATTTGACCGACATGCCGGTGTTTGCAATATTGGTCACCGATGCCAGTGGCGAGGCGAAAAACAGGGGGGCAACTGCGATGCCGTGTATATTGGAGCCGGATCAATATGACCGCTGGTTGCGCGCTGACTGGAACGATGCGCAAGATCTAGTGGCCCCTTTTGCCGGGGCGTTGGCATCATGTGTGTAGTCGCGGTTGCATGGGACGCGCATCCTAAGTGGCGGCTAATTGTCGCGGGAAACCGGGACGAATATCATGCCCGTGCGTCGGCTCCGCTTGCCGCATGGCAGGATTCGCCTGGGATTATTGCAGGCCGCGATCTGGTATCGGGGGGCAGCTGGATGGGGGTTTCGGACTCCGGCCGGTTTGCCGTTGTGACCAATATCCGGGATGCGGACGGACCCGATCCGGACAAGGCATCGCGCGGGGCGCTGGTCAGCGGTTGGTTGTCGGCGGGCGAATTGCCGGCGGCGGTTGAGTGCTTCAACCCGTTCAACCTCATCGCCACTAACGGGCAATCCGCCAGTTTTCTTTCCAACCGTCCAGCGCCGACGCAGCAACTCCTGCAGCCGGGCATTCACGGCCTGTCGAACGCGATTCCGGATGAACATTGGCCGCGCAAAGACCGGCTGGTGGCGCAGGTCACGGGTTGGCTGGCGGGACCGGCAGACCAGCCAGAAGCCTTGCTCGAATTTCTGACCGACGAAGAAACCCCCGACCGCGATGCCCACCCGATTTTCATCCGCAGCCCGGTGTATGGGACACGGTGTAGCACGCTGATCGCAGTGGACGATGCGGGCCGTGGCCGGATAGTAGAACGGCGGTTTGGTTCGCACGGCACCGCCACGGGCGAAACCGCAATTGACTTTAGCTGGGGCTAGAAGGCTTTTTGGCCTTGTGCGCCGCGATGTCGGCGTCCAGCGTCGCGATCCGTTGCCGCTCGGCCGAGTCCTTGGGCAGACCCTTCAACCGCGCCGATGCCCACAGGCTGCGGCGTTCGGATTCGAGTGCTTTGAGATAAAGGTCAGCCATGCGGCGATCTCTAGTCGCAAACGCCCGGTAAGGGAAGCGACCGCGCGCTTGTGCAAACGCGAACCCGATGGCATCCTGGCACAATGATCGCACTCCTGATGATATTGGCAACCGCCCCTGCCGCCGACCCGATTGCGCAAGCGGCGGTCGGGCTGAATGCTCAGATTGAGGACGATGTACGCGCGAGCGGTGATATCCGGCTGGTATCTTTCAAAACCAAGGGCTGCAAAACCCGGATGATCGGCACAACGCGCAAATGGACGATTGATTGGCGCAAGGCGGATATGATCGCATTGGAGGATACCTTTGTTTTCGTCTCCGCGCCGCCGGTCAAGCTGGCGATTGTCGGCGATGCCAGCATTCCCGATCAGGCGACAAAACTGGTCGCGCTGAACGCCGCCATGCAGGATGCCGCCACGCGGTGTAGGCGCTAGGCGGCTTTGAAGCCAAGCAGCGCCGCCATCGGCAATGGCCCATAAATATGCGGAAACAACGCGCCGCCGCGTGAGACTTCCCATTTGATGGTGTCGCCAAGCGCGGCCAGATCGACCTCGGCGATGACCAGGCCTGCCTGTCCAGCAAAATGCTTATCGAGCGTGCCTTGCAGCTGCTCGGCGGCCGATAGGTGAATATAGCCATCGGCCAAATCGACCGGCGCGCCGTGGAAAACATCATCGGCCTGAAACTGCGTCCATTGCGCGGCGGTGAGGATTTTATAGGCGGTGGCGGGGTGGGATGTTTGGGTCAATCGGGAAATCCTACATTGCAACGAGAAAGAGTCTGGGACGCGATTGCCTAGTCGATATGGCCAGCATTACGCAGCAAAACCGCCTCTGCCTCGTTTTTGGGCCTGTAAGAAACAAATTCGCGCGTGCCGAAAGACAGACCAAGTTGCTGCATCAGCGCTCTGTCGGTTTCGGAATAGAGAATAGCAATGCCTTTTGGGGCGAGATTGTCTCTTGCTCCACCATTGCGCCGGATACGTTTCATGGTAGATTGCCATTCGTGTTGATACGAAGGTTTGCGAACATGATTTATGTAATCCGTTTTCAGCGTCCCTATCGTGAAGCAGGGACGCTTATTGCCGAATATGACTCGACGACATTGCAAGAGGCAAGCGACAAGCTTGCTGATGCCTACAGTCAGGCGACACGGAATTGCCGCTATTGGATTGAAGGCGTCGATGATGACTATCGACGGATTAACGCTTGAATACATGATCACGGTGCCAAGCCAGAAAATTGGGATGCGGGCGGTATGCTCGATTTGAGGGCGGTGTAGCTCGCCGACTTGGCTGAACGAAATTCCACACACTTTCGATATCGTTGACTTGCCGTGACACGGAGATCGACAGATCGTCTTCCAAAGTGATTAAGCCCCTGTCGAACATCCAGTGAGCTGTACCGGACAATGCTAGTCCGTTGGCGACAGCATCGGGGCCGCCATGCTCGACCGGCCTGACATGCGCCGCTTCAACCTCGGCACGGCCACCGCCGTTGATGAGCTTCAAGCCTGAAAACG